>JAFGFL010000036.1 GCA_016931055.1 Candidatus Omnitrophota bacterium
AACGAATAATGTCTTTTTGCAGCGTGTTTAAAACATTTTTTATTACTTTGGGATTTTTTATAATCTTCAAGATGATCTCAAGCCATGGATCAACAGCTACAACACGGACCCAGACATATAGTGCTGTATTAAAGCCTAATTTGGCCTCTACTTGTTCCCCTCGCTCATATTCCGTTTTACTTAATACCAGACCTGCCTCCGAAGATTGAGCCTCACCACTTGTATTCAGAGAAATTAAATATAAAGGAAGAATGAAAAGTGAAATCTTAAAAAATATTTGCCTGAATGATTGAATTCTTAGAGACTTTGCATTTTAAATTGGGATTGGGAATAATTGCAATAAAGGGTCGTTGGCTGAAGCAGGTTAGAACCTGTTTAATCAACTACCCTATAAATTTAGTTTATTTTGTGATTATTAATAAATCTATCGCAGTTTGAAATTGATTTTTTAAAAGCTCAAAATTATTAATCTTACTCATGTTCAATATGACATGTCGTGACAACTTCGGCTTTAATCGAATTACTTATCAGACAATTCTTTTCTGAAAGGGCAAGAATCTCCTTGACTGTATCAACTGAATACCCTTTTTCTACTTTCAGTTGGAGATTGATTTGAATTTCCGAAAACATAAATTTGTTATCTATTTTCTCTAACTTACCTTGACCTTCACTCTTATAACTTAACAATGGCAGCTGCCTTTTTTCTGCAAAAAAAAGAAAAGTCGTCATAATGCAGATATTAATAGAGGCGACAAATAAATCCTCCGGTGTCCATCTTCCTGGATGGCCCCGAAATTCAGGCGGAGTGGCGACTTCCAGGTCAGGCTTGCCGGAGGATGAGAGCAACCCCTTTCTTTCCCCCTGCCACACGAGATGATTTTGATAAATAAAATTTTTGTTTTGTGCTTTGCCCATATATTTTTAATCCAGTGGACAAGTGCCTGTCGGACAACTCCCCCCGGAAGGACTTGTTTTCTTAGAACTTATGTTGGGAAAAGAAATCAGTTTAACGATATCTGTGCTTTGACATTTGGGGCATTCCATTTTGGTTTTTTCCATGGTCATCCCTATCAAAAGATCGAATATGTGCCCGCATTTTTGGCATTCATATGAAAAGAGAGGCATAATTTTTTCTCCTTTGTTCTGCAGCTTGAATTTTATCCCCTATTTAAATTTTTTCAATAAAGAATCCAAATACGGCTTCGGGATTGCGCCGACAATTTTATTCGCAATATCTCCATCGTGAAAAACGTCTGTTATAAAAACTATTATAACTCATTGTACCACAATAAGTTAAAAATTTTGACTTGAAAACCCAAAAACTTGAACCTTTGAAGTACCCGTTTGTACCGGAGGTGGTGTAACCCATCTCTCCGGTACGAACTGTTACCCATGTGTCCGGTATGGACCCCGTTTAAACTGGGGTGGGTGACGGGATTCGAACCCGCGACCACAAGATCCACAATCTTGTGCGCTAACCAGCTGCGCTACACCCACCACAAATTTCCGCAGCAATATCAAGAGAAGATTGTGGCGGAGTCCTCGTTTCCATATTTGTTTAGAAAAGCGAGGGCGCCCACCACAATCACGATATATCATCCCGGAAAGAACGCCATTGTACCATAAAATATTCTTATCGCACAGAATAATGTACGAGACCCTTCGCTTCGCTCAGGGTGAATCCCCCACCAGAAAATTCCCGGGGATTCATTTCGTCACCACATTGCCCGAAAAAGACACCTGCCCGATGCGGAAGTCGTCCATCTTGGTCTTAAAAGCGAACTTCGCCCCGATCTCAACCTTTGCGGAGGATAAAGCGTTAAGCACCAGGTCATTAACAGACGACGCGTCTGAGGAAACCTGTTGATCGAGGCCGCTAAGGAGATTCCGCATCTTTATCTCGCCGGTCACGTCCATATCATTGTTCTTTGAAACGGCCTTGGCCGTTAAGCCCACCGTCCCATTGGCTTCGACGACCTCAACCTGCGCCTCCATGTCCTTATGAAAGACATCCACCCAACCCAAGCTCCGCACGCGGCTGCCGGAGATCATATTGCCTTCTTTAATCAAAAGCGCGGACATCATAAACTCAGAGCGCCCTTCTTGTGCAGGGAAGACCAGATTCCCGGCTTGCAGCTGAACATCCTCAAGCCCAAAGGTGAATCCCTTGTCCGTTAAACCTTCCGCGTAATGGAGCTTTCCCTGCTTGACAATAAGCCGATGCACAAGGACTTGAACCGGCACTGTTTTGTTTTGATCCTCTCCACCTGTTGCAGCATCTTCTTTTTGAGCCATATCCGGGGGAATGGGAGCGCCCTCCGCTGTCTGCCCGGGCGCGGGCAATGGGCCTTCAGCCGCGGCTTCCGCGGCCTTTTTCCCTTCGATCACCAGGGAAGGCCCGATCAGGGCCACCTTATCAAAAGCCAATTTTCCCCGATAGATCGTGTCCAGCGATAATTGCGCGATGACCTTTTGGATCCTCAGGAATTCCCCGCCTTTCAGCGACTTGGAAATATACACATTTTTCGCGCGAAGCCCGAAAGGGAAATGATAGGACGCGTTGCCCAGGACAACGTTCCTGTTCAGGGCCGTGACCAGGGCCCTTTCCACGATGCTCTTGCCGTAGATGCGCACATAGATCGACGCCGCGATAAAGAAAAACACGGCCAGGACGAGGAACAGCTTAAGGAAGAATTTTAGAATTTTCATAGAATATTTTTTGAGCAGGTAAAGTTATTAAACAAGTGTCCCTGGGCCGATTCGTACTTCCTTAAATTATTGTGTGGGGAATAAATTTAACGAGAGCGTCCCTGGCCCGAGTCGAACGGGCGACCCACAGCTTAGAAGGCTGTTGCTCTATCCAGCTGAGCTACAGGGACGAAAATCATAATTTATTCCCCATACAACGATATCTAGATGAAACAAATACAGCACCCAATTGTTATCTGAGGGGTACGAACAGGCGTATGGCTTTTCTATTTAATCCTTCAGAATGAAGCCATTACATAGCAGTTTCCTCTGAATATTAAAGGAAAACGGCACGACCCAATTATACCATTATTATGAAATTTTCAAAACTTCCTATCTATGTCTTTTCAATCGGTGCAAATAGCTACGCATCCTTCTTTTCTTGAATAACCTCCGTAGCCCGGTCGACCGTTTCGATAATATCCTTCATGATGGATGCGGACATCTTAACTAATTCTTTATCCGTTTTGTCTTTATAAACATGATCCTCAAGGTTGGAAGTGAAATTCTCACATTTGTTGCGGATAATGCCAAGAAGGTTTGCCAGCTGGTGGGCGGCCTCCTGCCTCAAGCCGCCGTCGATTTCAACCCTTTTATAGACCCTCTTAATGGGCGGCAGCGGCTTGTTCCCCAAAATGCTTTGGACAATGCCGTTGAGCTCTTCCAGGACCAGCGGTTTGTTCAGGTATTCGGTTACGCCCAAGGCCCTGATCTTTTTAACCTCTGCTTCAGAATACATCTGGCCGGTGACAATAACAACTTTCGTTTCCTTGTCAAATTCCCGCAGGAGCTTGAGCGCTTCGATCCCCGAGATATCTTTTAATTTTATGTCCAGCAAGACAAGGTCCGGCTTTGATACCCTGACCATCGAGAGGAATTCTTTGCCGCTCGGCGTGGTTGAGACCTCGACGCCCCTGCGGCCGAAATAAGACGTGATGAACTCGCGGATGTCCGGCTCGTCATCGACAACAAGAATCTTTACCTGTTTTTGGCCCATAGGCAAAACCCGATCATGCTTAGCATATCAAAGGACTCCTGAAAATTCTATTAATAATCCCGGATTTTGCATTAGCAAAATCCGCCCGTAGGGCTGAACCAGTCCCGTCTTCGATGGGACGGTTCAGGGTAATCCCGATGTTTTGCACGCACAAAATTGTGCATGATTTCTGTGTGCGTGCAAAATTCGGGATAATAAAAGAAAATCAGGAAGGCAATGCTTAAAGCATGTCTTCAAACAAAGTCACTTCCGGTTTTATCCTGGGTTTTCGTCCCACCGGCACATATTCCTTGACTTCTGCCCTGGATTTAAGGATTTCGAATGCCTCCCGCCCCCTGTCCTGTTCCAAAAGAGAAATGACCCTGTGTTTAAGCGCCTTTTCTGACAGGGAAACAAGGACTCTTAAATTCGCGATATTTCTGTTATCCATTATCAACAACGCGATCATATAAAAGGATCCCCCCTTTCTTTTATCAAAACCGATTTCAAATTAGAAATTCCATTCTACTAAATTTTTGACGCTGATTAATATAAGGGAAATTATCACCCAACGGCAATGCGTCCCATTTTTTTAATCTCTTCTTCATGATTTTTATTCTATTTGATGTGCCCAAAAATGCCAGTAATAACGGAAATCCCAAGGCCTTCATGAACATTATCATTTTATGAACCATCTCCATCCTTCATCACCCTCTTTCTGTTTACTGAAAGTTTAACACAGGATATATCATTCTGCAAGTATTCTCATAATTTATGATATATCTATAACTACTTCTCATGTAACTGGTTATGTATTATGTTAGAATTCTTTATTTGATTTATAACATTGTTGTCTCTCTATTATAAAATATGTTATATTTCTATTGACAGCATTTGTCGCTTCATATAGGATATGTATGGAGAAAGAAAATGAAAGTGCACCAGAAAATAAAGCTGTTATTGGAGGAAAAGGACTGGACCCTTAAAATGCTGCAAAGGGCGATTGAAGAGCTTTTTGAGGGCAATGCCGTAACATATCTGACCCTCTTACGCACCATCCATGGCCAGACCAAATTGCGGGAATCCACGCTCTTTCAGATCGCCACCGCTTTGGGAAAAACGCCGGAAGAGATCCGCAAAGAAACGGATGAAGAGGAAAAGTTCATCCGCTTCGGATACAATAAGAAAGCCCATCTGGAAATCGAATCAACAAACCTGGATTTCTTGACCGCCAGGCTCGTCCTCCTGCCGCAGGCAAAAACCGAGACCGAGCAGGACCCGGCCGAGAAAGGGGTTTTCGTTAAATGGCTTTACGGGTTAACGGGCGAGACAACATGCGTGGTCATGACGGAAAACGGGTCCGAGCGGCACACGATCAGGAAGAATGAAAGCTTTTCCTTCCGCAGCACTTATCCCCATTACTTCGAGAACAATGCCGGCAAAAAAGCGGTCTGCATCCTTGTTCAGAATCCAAAATATATCTAGAAGCCATCTCATAAATACTGTTTGAGTAAAATTACGATACAGCCCAGTTGAACAAAGGTTAAGTAATTTTGCGAATGATAT
>JAFGFL010000037.1 GCA_016931055.1 Candidatus Omnitrophota bacterium
GCCGTGAAGCGCACCCTGTCGGCAGGGAAGTCGCGGTTGACCGTGATGAAGGGCTCGCCCTCGTAGCGGCCCGACAGGCCTTCGAACCCCTCGATGTCCCGCACCTCGAACACCCGGATGCCCTTTTCCTCGAGGACGCCGAGGAGGTTCGTGAGGGGCCCCGCGCCGAGGTTCCAGGCGCGCCGGACGTCCGAGGCCGCCCGCTCGACGTCAGCGGGGGAGCGGAAGGAGCGGGAGGCGATCGGGTTCTCGAAGGGGACGCGCATCCCGAGCGCGCCTTCGATCTCGTGGCAGCGATTGATGTAGTCGGCCACCTTGAGCTTGAGGGACGAGGCGGTTTTGGCCGGCAGCTTCTCCCGCTCCCTGAAGCGGATCTGGCGGATGGCGGATTCCACGGCGGATCTCTCGCTTTTTGCCTCTGAAACGGGGGATATTAAAAAAGCCCTCCCAGTAGAACGTTTACGCGGTAGGCCAACGTCAAAAGAAACTTCATCAATAAAAGGCTCAAAACGGCTTAAATTAAGGGCTTTTTCTAAAAGAGCAGCGACCTTCTTTGAAGGCATCATCTGCCCTCTCTCGTACTTATATAGCGCTTGTCTTGATACAACTCCCCGCAGGCGGTCAGATAGGTCGCCCAGACTCAATCCGGCCATTTTGCGGGCCGTGCGGAGGCGGGTGGGGAAAAGGCCTGTTTTATAGGAGTTTGGATTCAATGTGTTTACAATATATACTAATATATGTCATTTGTCAACTTATTTATTCTATTTCTTAAACTTTTGTAAGAAGCATTTGTTTTTGATACATTTATAAGCGTAGGAGAAAAGCATGAAAGTTATTTGGCGGCAAAAAAATCAAGGCTGGGAAATTGCTTATGGAAAAGGATATCACAATGAATCGGAACTGCAAGGTTTTCTAGCAAGTTATCCAGCGATGATTCCGTTTGAAGACATTTCTGATCAGTTACTTCATCCAATAATTATGCTACGCGAAGTCGGTCTTCCCGGATCAGGCAGTACCGATATTATCGGAATTGATGAAGTAGGAAACATTTCTATCCTTGAATGCAAGCTGGCATCAAATCCTGAGGTAAAAAGAAAAGTCATTGGTCAAATTATGGAATATGCAGCATTCCTTTGGCGAAAACCATATGAATATCTAGATGATATTTCCATTCAGCGGCTAAAGAAACCGCTAGCCGAGGCAATGGAAGATGCGCTAGACGAAGAACAGAAAGAGAACTGGGATAAAGAATTATTTAAAGAAGGCTTAACTAAACACTTAGCGCTTGGTGATTTTCGTTTAATAATTGCTGTTGATAAAATGAACGATGAACTCCGCCGCACAATTGAATATTTGACTGAGGGCCCGCACAAACTTCTATTATTTGCTCTTGAACTCAACTATTTTGAGGGCAAAGAACAAAAAATAATTGTTCCTCATCTTCACGGCGCCCTTGGCATATTAGATACCTCACAAACAGGAGATCCTGTTTCAAAATGGGATGCCGAAAGATTTTATTCAGACGCAAAGTCCAAGAATATTTCTGATCAAGTTATTGATATGATGAAATCACTCCAGGAGTTTTGTGAGTCTTCTGCCCACCGAATTTGGTGGGGCCATGGCAAAGGCACAGGGTCTTTTACCTATCACCTCATAAAAAACGGAAAAACAGTTTCCCTTTTTAGCGTATACAGCGACGGTAGGCTTCGAATCAATTTTGGCTGGCTCATTCGAGTGTTACCAAAGACGTTTCTCGATAAATACCGAGATAAGATAAGTCAAATCCCGTCATTCAGTAAACTTAACAACATTGACGACTACAACCACTGGCCGTCTAGTAAACTTGAAGTTGCCTTCCCAAAATCTGGGGATTTATCATTATTCAAAGAGTCAATTCAAGAATTAAAAGATCTTTTAAAAGACACAGAGCCTATTATTTCAAATTAACATAATTGCCATCTAATCTGCCTTAGGATTAGCTTGAATTGACAAAACATCAACATGCCTATTCTTCCTCAGACAATATTTCTTTGATCATCTTAGATGCCCTCAAGGCTTCACTCATTTTTTTCACTAAATTCGGGCTGCATTCCAAATCTGCCTGCGAAATCTTTTGCTTTATATCCTGCCAAGTGACCATATCGCGCAAAACGCCTGATCCAAGCGCAGAATTATTCTTTGCCGTCAAATAAATTGGCTCTAAAAGGTTCCTGTGATCTCCATGAATCAAAGGAATAACAGTGGGCTTTTTTCCTAAAATATCACCAAGCAGACTCGCGTATATATATTGTCTGATAATCTGGTAAATATCCTGCCACCCTCCTATCTTGGCAAGATTGGGAAATCGCAACTTTTCACTTGTTATAATTTTATCATACTCAACATGCTTGATGTTTTTATAGACTTGCATCCTTTTCTTTGCGCCCGATTCACGGTTATCAGAACTATTTTGAGCTTTCCATGGAGATTGACCTCCGCTTTGGTTAAGCTTGCACTCGACAAAGACCACTTCCTTCGCTGCTATAAAAACCATATCCGGTTCTGTCATCGTGCCTGTTAGCTGTCCGTCCGTCGTGCGAATCAATATGTTTAAAAGTTGTTGTTCCTCTCCCTCTGTTTCAACATCACATCCCCAAAATAATATTTTTTCAACTCGGGAGAGGCCAAATACATCAGCTATAATCTGAAACCCCCGTTTTCCTTCCTTCTGAAGACTCCGAAAGACATTCCAGGTCATCGCATCTTCGCTGTTCGATACGCCCAAGTAGGCTTTACCTCCCTTTTTCACATTTTTCCAGTAGCGGTCGCCAGAAAAATGATCACGCCAAGCTTTTTGGATCAGAATGGGATTATTCTTGTCGACAATTAAATTTGTCCTATAGTCATATTCTTTTAAAGCTTCAGGTATTATCATTTGTTTCTCACCCTTTTTTTGCCTTATTATTTTTCAATGATCTCCGGCCACATTATCTCCATCACCTTATCCAAGCTAGACACTCCGCACACCTTAGTATTCAGATTTGCTTGTGTAATCAAGTGCACTAACTCAGATTTATTATCTTCAGAAATATAAATTCTTTCGATAATATGCGCATATGCTGAGCCCCCTTCCAGACTTAAAAGATCCACAAGATTCCCAAGTAATACTGCAGTAACTGGACGAATTGTGTGAAACAAGTCAACCTCTCCAATAAAAAGTGAACCGGGTGGAATTTGCCTCTGAAAATATGATGATAACATACTCATGGCCAATGGAAGGTCTAATGTTTCACGGTAAGGGCGACCACCCGGAATAGCGCAATTAATCTCAAATGTTAAGTCTGAAATATCTATTTCATGAAGACTGCTAATTATTCCGACAAGTTGGATCAATTTTTGTTTAGGCAGATATGGGGCTTTTATTCCAGCCTTATCTCCGAATTTCGGCAGTTTAACCAAAGCTTGGACCTCTAGTAAGTCACCTGAGGGCCCAGGTAAAAAACCAAAGGCACTACTGGCTTTAGCTTTTGCGTGTTTTGATTTTTCAAGACAACCATTATCATTCATAATAAGAGTAAGCGGCTCATGCCTTTCAGGTCCAAATCTATTTTTAGGAACAAATAATGGCCTAAGCTTCATTGCCTTTCTTAAATAGAAAACGCAATCAACATTATGTTCAAGGCTTCGAGGACCTGCAATTGCCCCACCCTTTGTAATATGTCCAATTAATATTACAGCCATCCCATGTTCTTTTGCCCATCTGTTGAATTCGAAAAGCCGCTGGTATGGTTTTGATGAAGTAGGTGCGGTGCCAAGTCCTTGAATTGAATCCACGACAATTAACTTAGCTTCAGAGTAAGGGGCTGAATAGCCAAGCACTTGACGAGCTAAAAAATCAGGCAAACTCTCCATTCCGTTCACGCTGGAATCTATAAACAAATTTTGTGCAATTCTCTCTTCTTCTTTATGTAATTGTAGAAGTTCTCCTGCTTTTTCTAATCCTTCCTTTTTTTGATTTGCGCCTCTTTCCAATTCAACCCTTGCTCTACGCCTGTCCTTAAATATTTGTTTCTCGACTTTATGTTTCAAGTCTCCCGGAGATTGTTCGAGTGCCAGGTAAAGAACTTTGACTCCACAACTTGCCATTTCACAGGATATTTGAAGTGCTATAGTAGTTTTTCCGCCCCCCGGAGGACCACTCAATAGATAAATACCCCCTTGTGCAAGGCCTGGGTGATTAGCAGCTTCCCTAAGCCATGGAAGGCCTGCTATCTTAAAGAATTCATGTTGTTCATATTTGATATCAATAAATTTGGGCATTCTACCCCTCCAAAATGAACTGACATGGATTTTTAGCAAATATTTTAAACATCAGATTTTGTTTTAATATCTATTTTATATTCCCCCATCATTTTGTATAGCCAATTTATCATGTTCTTGATATTACACAGATCTTGTTTATCAAGTTGATTTCCATGCACGAGTTTATTCCTAAGATCTCCATAAATTTCTATCTCTTTGCTTTCTTTCTGTGTTATTGCTTTTTTACACAATAATTTACTAACTATTTCAGGCATATTCAGCCATCGTGGGCCGCGGTCAGTTTTATATATCAATTTTATGTAATTCTTTTTGCACATCTGTTTTATAGTGATTTCAAACACTCTTGACGCAATTATCCCAGCTAGGATTTCATTTTGTTCATACATGTAAAAGGCAAGGTCTAATTGAAACTCAGCAAGGTGTAATATCTGTTTTAATAGATTTTTTGCGGCGATTTTTTTTATTATGTTCGGGAATCCAACATAATCTTGATAGAATGTTTTATATACTGAATTATTTCTTATATTATCATTATTAATAATATTTGTAAGTGTCCATAGCGCTCTATCTACATCAGCAATCCTTTCGATCTTGTATTCATTTCCAATTTCCTTTAACGCTTTTAAATAATCTAAATATCTCTCAACTTGATCTGTTCCAGTTATATTTAACAGATTCTCGACTGGCACAGAATATATTGCGTAATTATTGGGATCAGTGACACACAATATGCATGAAACAATTCCAATATTTTTAAATATTTCGACCAGGCCCCATACTTGATTAAGATCATAAGGTTTTATATTTGCCAATATATTATTGATTTTATCTAATTCACTGTTATTTATTTCAGGTATCTTCCACCATATAGGAAAGGCAGAATCCTCAGAAAATATTTTTATATGCTCTTTAGATAATTTAATTTGTCCAGTTTTAATCTTGTAAAATGCATCTTCATATTTCTCATAATCAAATACAAGACCATATCTATGTTCACCTATGTCTTTGAAATGCCCCAATAGTTCTTTTAGATTAAAAACACTCTTCATAATTTCCATTTCTAAATAATCATGCTCAAGCCGCAGCCCACTCCTCCGAAAGCACCTCCGCTTGTTCAAGGACTGTCCTCGTCGCCTTTTCCTGCTTATCCGGCGGATAGCCGTATTTGCGCAGTATGCGCTTAACGAGGACGCGAATTTGGGCGCGGACGCTCTCACGAATTGTCCAATCGATCGTCACATTGGCCCGCACCGTCTTGACAAGCTCTTGTGCGATCGCCCTTAAAGTATCGTCTCCAAGCACTTTGACGGCGCTGTCGTTCGTTTCGAGAGCATCATAAAACGCCAATTCATCCTCATTCAGCCCCAGACTCTCGCCCCTGGAATTGGCTTCCCGCATTTCCTTTGCCAAGCCAATGAGCTCTTCGATCACTTGGGCCGCCTCAACAGCCCTGTTCTGGTATCGCCTAATCGACTCTTCCAGCATCTCCGCAAACGATCGGGCTTGGACGACGTTTTTCTTTCGCTTCTTCTGGATCTCTCCCGCCAGCAGCTTCCGCAGCAGCTCAACGGCAAGATTCCTCTGAGGCATCCCTCGCACCTCATCTAAAAACTTCTCCGAAAGAATGGATATGTCCGGTTTTTTCAATCCTGCCGTGGCAAAAACATCCACCACTCCTTCGGAGGCCACGGCGCGCGAGACAATCTGCCTCACCGCGAAATCGAGCTCCTCCTCAGTTCTCCTTTCTCCCGGTTCATGCTTTAAAAGAGCCGCCCGGACCGCCTGAAAGAAAGAAACGTCATCTCGGATTCTCAAAGCCTCCGAATGAGGAACGGCCAGAGCAAAGGCCTGCGACAGCTCTTTCACATGCTGAAGGAACCGGTCCTTGCCGTTCTCCTGAGCCAGGATATGCTCCTGCGTCTGGGGCAATAATCCCACGCGCTGAACCGACGTCCCCGCTGCCCACAAAGACCAGTCAAATCCGTGCATCAGCCCCAGGCAAATCTCATATTTTTCCAGCATCACGGCGACGGCTTCTTCCTGGTTGATGGCTGTCTTCCCGGTCCCTCCGCTCTCCGTATAAACAGCCAGCGCCGCTTTCAACTCATGCGCGAGGCCAAGATAATCCACTACCAGGCCGCCCGGTTTGCTGTAAAAAACTCGGTTCACCCTCGCGATCGCCTGCATGAGCCCATGCCCGCGCATGGGCTTATCCACGTACATAGTATGCAGGCTGGGCGCGTCAAACCCGGTCAGCCACATATCGCGCACAAGAACCATCCTCATGGCGTCTTTCGGGTCCCGGAAACGATTGGCCAGAGCCTCACGACGTTGTTTGTTGCGGATATGATTCTGCCATTCTGCCGGATCAGAGGCCGACCCGGTCATGACAACCTTGATTTCTCCTTTGTCGTCATCGTCATGATGCCACTTTGGCCGCAAAGCGACGATTTCCCTATACAACTCCGTGCAAATGCGACGGCTCATGCAGACCACCATCGCCTTGCCGTTCATCGCCTCCAGGCGCTGTTCGAAGTGCTCGACAATGTCTTGGGCTATGAGCTTCAGCCTTTTTTCCGCTCCGACGATCGCTTCCAATTGGGCCCACTTGGTCTTGAGCTTTTCCTTCCTCTCAACCTCTTCGCCTTCGGTGACTTCCTCAAAATCCGGATCGATCTTCGGCCTCTCCCTTTCGTTGAGCTCCAGCTTGGCCAATCTGCTTTCATAATAAATGGGAACGGTTGCCTTGTCCTCGACCGCCCTCTGGATGTCGTAAACGCTGATATAATCGCCGAAAACCGCCCTGGTATTCTTGTCCGTAAGCTCGATGGGCGTTCCCGTAAAGCCGATAAAGGCTGTGTTCGGCAGGGCATCCCGCATGTGCCTTGCGTATCCGTCAATGAAATCATATTGGCTTCGATGCGCCTCGTCGGCGATAACGACGATGTTCTTTCTTGTCGAAAGGACGGGATGCCGATCGCCCTTTTCCTCGGGGAAAAACTTGTGGATAGTCGTGAATACCACACCGCCCGAAGCCACGCGCAGTTTGTCGCGCAGGTCCGCCCGGCTCTCGGCCTGAACCGGCGGCTGCCGCAGCAAATCCTTGCAACGTGAAAACGTACCGAAAAGCTGATCGTCGAGGTCGTTTCTGTCCGTGAGGACCACGATGGTCGGGTTTTCCAACAAAGGCTCTTGGATGATTCGACCCGCATAAAAGGCCATGGTCAGGCTTTTTCCCGCGCCCTGGGTATGCCAGACTACGCCGATCCGGCGGTCGCCTGGATCCCCTCCCGGCTTGCGGCCGGATTCATATCTTCCGCCTCCTTCCCTCCACTCTTTTCTCCCGGCGGCTCGAAGAGTCTCCTGGATGGCCACGTTTACGGCATGAAATTGGTGATAGCCGGCCATCTTTTTTAAAAGCAAGCCGCCGCCTGCATCTTCAAAAACTATGAAATATCTAATCAAATCGAGAAATCGCCTTTTTTCAAAGACGCCCCTAATCAAGACTTCAAGCTCAGGCATCTTCTGGTCGGCCAGACTGCCGCCCTCGATCGTCCGCCATGGCTTGAACCATTCCCGGCCGGCGCCAAGCATGCCTATTCGCGCCTGCAAGCCGTCCGAAACGATGAGCGCACCATTATAGGAAAACAACGACGGGATCTCGCTCTGATATGTTTGAAGCTGATGAAGGGCCGTCCAGATCGTCGCATTCTCATCCGCCGCGTTCTTAAGCTCTATCACCGACAGCGGCAAGCCATTTATAAAAAGCACGATATCCGGCCGACGGCTGTGCTTGTTTTCCATTACAGCAAATTGATTGACCGCCAACCAGTCGTTGTTTTCGGGGTTGTTAAAGTCTATCACCTGCGCTTGCGCACCGCGGATGCTACCGCCCGCGGTACGGCATTCCACGGTCACGCCATCCACCAGCATTTGGTGCAGCGCCCTATTGCGCTGGATCAGGTCCGCGCCCTCGGGCCGGGTAAGCTTACGGAATGCGTCTTCCAGTGCGTCTGCCAGCAATTGCGGATTCAGCCGGGCGAGCGCGTCGCGCAACCGCTGCGTCAGCACCACCTCGCCGTAGTCAGCCCTCTCGGTTAAAAGCTGACCCGGCGCGATATCCGGCCCATGCGCGACCTGCCAGCCGATGGCTTCGAGCCATGCGAGGGCAGCTTGCTCGATAACGGACTCTGTGATCCTATGCTCTGTCATGTCGTCATCTCTGGTACGGCCACCGACTCGGCTTCTGCGCTTTCCGCTTGTTCTTTGAACTCAGCAAGATAGATGCGGTAGCTTTCTGGCTCCATCTGAAAGAGAATTTCGCTTGCCCTGAATTCGATTTCGAAAATGCGAATTGACCCGAATGATTCGTCCACAAAATCATTGAACGCAGAATTGTCCTCATACAATGCTCGCGGCGACGGATGCGGAGATTGATCCTGACGGTGGATTCGATACAGGAAACCAACGATGGTGTCTGCCGCTTCGGCGGCCATCATGGCCTGTATTGACTCCAGCGGGGGCCGCGGTTTGTCCGGTCCGTGAGAAGCGAAGCCGCATTGGTTGCGGAGTTCGCAGATTCCTTGAATTGCCGCACTCAGTCCGCTCAGGATTTGGGCTAGGCTTTTTCGAACTTTCGCCTCGCTACTCGCGCTGGGCGGAAGAAACGACAAGTGATTGCTGGCGGTCCTGAAGAGCTTTGGCAGACTGTCGTCTTCGCTGTATGCTATCGCGCGTTCGGTAAGGATAGTTCGGCACACCGTCTCAATGAGCGTCCGGGCGAGGTCGAAAGCGAGAGCTGGATTCTCTACCACGGCCTGTTCAATGCTTCGCACCTGCTCCTCGATGTGCGCCAGCCCGGATGAGAGTACGTCACGGGCGCCGTGCATGACAAACAGAGTCGCAGAAGCAGGTGCAACCATTAGACAACCCCCCCGATATTTTTTTCGGTGTCCTTCACCCGAAGCTCACCTGAAATGAGTTTGGGCAGCAACACGTTTCGCAAGGTTGCGAGGGTATCCGACTGCTCCTGCAGTGCTTGTATGCGGCCTAGGGCTGCGCTGGCTAGCGAGTCAAACTGCTCAACGAGTTGTTGGGGAGGTAAAGTAAATAAAAATGAAGGCACCGCCTCTTTCGACATATGCAGGACTGTCGTACCTGTTGTGTGCGCGTAGGTGTGAGCAACAAACGTTTCGGTTCCGCCCAAGTAATAGATGAATGCCCGCGTCAATTTCGATTGCCGTGGTCGTACAATCAGAGTATCCAGAGAAGCAACCAACGTGCTGTATCTACTCGTCCCTCGCACGATTGCAGGGCGTCCGATGATTTCTGCGGCCTGCGTTACATCAGTGCATGCGATGACGACTTCACCGGGTCTTACGACCTGCTCAGTCTTGTAAGTTCCTACGAAAGGCTTGAGACCGTCCGGACGGTAGCCACCGCCACGTGCGAAGGATTTTAAAGTAACAAGCGCTGTGACTGATTCGACCAGTTCTTCGCTCTTGTACGATCGCCCCTTTACCGTTTCGACCAAATCACCAAGCAACTTCACTTCCCACCCCCCCGGTATCTCCCCTAGTTCCGAATCCACCAGCCGATCGGGGAAGAGGTCGTAGAGGTGGGCGGGGAGTCCGGGGAGGGATTGGCCGCGTTTCCAGCGGCCTTCGGCCTTGGCGCGAACGGGATCGAAGTCCACGAACCACGATTTGAAGAGCGCCCGAGCCATCGCCTCCAGCGTCTCATTCATCCGCCGATTCAGATCAATTTTGTCATCAAGCGTACCGAGAATGTTGGTAATAGCGCGTTGTTCAGATATATCCTTCGGAAATGAGATTTCTATGTCCGAAAATCGGCTCTTCGAGACGTTAGTGTACACGGAACCGCCACCGCCAGCAGATTCTAGTTCATGGCTAAGTTGCGTAAATACATAGTAGAGGAATCGCGAGTCTATTATTTTGTTATCTGGAATTACACTATTAATCTGCTGATTGGTAAAACTTGGTTTGGCGGTGATGCCGCATTTCCCGACTGTTGCGATACAGGACATCATTACTGCACCCGAAGGAAGCAAACAACCCTGCATACCAATAGCGGCTCTCTCTGATAATGTCCGTTTCGTGCGATCAATGAATACCCGCCCATCTAAATCCGGAATAGTGATAAAAGGGTAAGGGCCACCAAAGTTAGCTTGATCGAACGTCGACGGCGTCTTACCGGTCGTTACGCGCCCAAACAACCCGATCTTCCTTTTTACCCAATCACCCGTCATACCCCAGCTCCTCTAGGTTCGTTTGGTAAGGCATCAGTCTGCAAATTCAAGGCGAGGCTATCGCCAAAACGATGTGACGTATGCTGGCCCAATAATCGATGTCTGCCTCACGAAACGAACCTCGTAATCAAACCCGCTACTCTTTCTACGAAGCCTGCACATCCATAAATGGCTGCTGCTCCCTTAATCGCCTTCCAAGCAGTGGAGATTATGCTTCGATTTGGCTGCGCCTTAGCAAGCTGTGACTGGACTGTATCGATGTCTGCAACTAGACTCAGCTTATCGGCCTCCGGCGTGTCCGATTTGGTAATAGCCTCGCGAAGTGTTGCCAGCGCCTCGCCCAACTCGCTGAACTGCGAATTAATCTGATTCCCATCTCCCAGCGTAATGATGTTCTGACCTGTTGCCTCTATCTTGATCCCGTGGAATTTCGGCATTGTAAATTCTCCCGATCCCTCGATCTTATCAATACCCGTAGCATTGATTTGGTAGTATTTCGTAACCGATGGAATCAATGTTCCCCCCTTAGCGCGTACTTGTTTCTCAACTGACTTTTCTTCCACCCATCCTTGGCTCAGAAGGTATGTCATGTTGCTTTGCACCTCTTGTTGCGTGAAGCT
The DNA here is from genome assembly GCA_016931055.1 of Candidatus Omnitrophota bacterium. Lineage (GTDB taxonomy): Bacteria > Omnitrophota > Gorgyraeia > Zapsychrales > Zapsychraceae > 2-02-FULL-52-10. The sequence goes on from JAFGFL010000037.1 coordinate 11,191, forward strand.
GTGCCGCTTTTTTAGATCCGCCTTGACATCGCTGATCTTGACGGCAGCACCTTTCTTCCCCATGCTGCTCGTAGCGTTCTTGTTTCGGTCGTAGAAGTAGTGCAGCATGAGACGCCGAATTTCATTATTTGGTAATGCTTCGCGAATTGCTTTTACTTTAGCCATACCCAAGCTCCTTCAAATTGGCCGCGATAGCCTCATCTAGCTTCTTCGCCTCGGCCTGCTGCTCGCGCAGTTGGGCAACAAGCCTCCTCATCTTCTCATCGAAGGGCTCATCGTCATCTAGCTGCGCCTCAGCGCCGACATATCTGCCAGGCGTAAGCACATGGCCGTGCTTGCGGATCTCTTCGAGCGTAGCACTTCTGCAGAAGCCGGGAATATCGGCGTACTCGCCGGCACTCTTTTCTCCCCGCCAAGCGTGGTATGTGCCTGCGATGCGGGCAATATCGTCATCTGTGAGCTCCCGGTGAGTGCGGTCCACCATCCGTCCCAGTTTTCGAGCATCTATGAAGAGCACTTGGCCGCGGCGGTCGCGGAATTTCCCGTTTTTTCTGTCGCGGGCAAGAAACCACAGACAGACAGGTATTTGTGTCGAGTAGAAGAGCTGGCCGGGGAGAGCGATCATGCAGTCAACGAAATCGTTTTCAATGAGATTTTCCCGGATCCCTCCCTCGCCCGACTGATTGGAGGACATCGAGCCGTTGGCCAGCACGAATCCTGCCACGCCGGAAGGCGCAAGATGATGGACAAAATGCTGAACCCAGGCGAAGTTCGCGTTTCCTGTCGGGGGGATTCCGAATTTCCAGCGTTTGTCCTCGCGCAGCCGATCGCCTCCCCAATCGCTCACATTGAAAGGAGGATTGGCCAGGATAAAATCAGCCTTGAGATCAGGGTGGCGGTCGTTATGGAAGCTTTCGCCGTGCTCTATCCGGCCTTCAATGCCTCGGATCGCCAGGTTCATTTTCGCCAGCCGCCAAGTCGTATAGTTTGACTCCTGGCCGAAGATGGAAATATCAAGCTTTGCTTTTTGTTTGTTGCCGTTTCCCTTAGTATGAGCTCGAATGAACTCGATCGATTGAACGAACATTCCTGCTGAGCCGCAACAGGGGTCATAGACGCGGCCGTGGTAGGGCTCGATCATTTCAACCAGGAGCTTAACGACACAGCGCGGCGTGTAGAATTCTCCGCCTTTCTTTCCCTCAGCGCCGGCAAATTGAGAAAGAAAATATTCATAAACGCGGCCGAGCACATCTTTGGCACGGCTTTCCTCGTCCCCAACGGCAATATTGCTCACCAAGTCTATGAGTTGCCCAAGCCGTTGTTTATCGAGCATCGGCCGGGCATAATCCTTAGGCAACACGCCCTTGAGGGATGGATTGTCGCGCTCGATCCCGGCCATGGCATCATCTACAAGGCGGCCGATGGTCGGATGTTTCGCCTGGGCTTTGAGGTGTGCCCAGCGCGCTTCCGGCGGCACCCAGAAGACGTTCTGGGCGCGGTATTCGTCCGGGTCCTCAGGATCAGCGCCCTTGGATCTTTCGGATACCAGCCTGGCGTGCAGCTCCTCGAATGCATCCGAGATGTACTTGAGGAATATCAAGCCGAGGACGACGTGCTTGTATTCGGCGGCATCCATGCCGCCGCGGAGCGTATCGGCGGCCTGCCAGAGCTTGGCTTCGTAGCCGAGAGTGGCGCTGTTTTTCTGTTTTACCGGTTTGGAAGAATTAGCTTTTCTTGCCATAGAAGCACCTTTTATCAACTATTTCCAATATAAGGCTTAAGATCAGACAAGTATTGACTTTTCCTTTTGATAGGCCTATATTCATTATGAATCACGATGGGAGGCCATCCAAAGGGTTCCGTCCCTAGGTAATGCCTCCTCTTCACCTTTCCCTAAGTTCAAGCTTCCCCCTTAAATCATTCATAAAATTGATAAAAGGCATAAATTCTTTAAGCAAAGAAGAATATTTAGAGCGATTCGGAATCAACAATCTAAGCAGCTTGTCTTTTCTTTTTAAATAATCGACCAGGCAATGAAAATCGCCGTCTCCCGTAACTAATACGGCCTTATGATAATTGGGGAATTCAATCATCGCATGAAGAACCAATTCCGCGTCGATATTTCCTTTAACCCTTCCGTCCGGCAACTGAAGGGTGGGTTTGAAAATGAGTATATAGCCGTATTTTTGAAGCGAGGTATAAAGGCTCTGATTCGTTGGGACATAACCAATGAATAGAAATGCCTTTTCTATGGAAAAACGGTCTTCAAGATACTTCCGAAATCGACCAAAATCGAGTTTCCACCCTTGTTCTTTAATCGCCAAATTAACATTCTGGCTATCTATGAAAGCATAATTGTCGTGGCGCGGGCGCATTTTGTGCATCCATTCTATCTAAACACGTTGTCATTATGCCAAATCAGGAATTCTTTCGATGGGAGATCGGCTTGATTGCGCGGCAGATTTGCCAGATTGGAACCGTGGAAAGGATAGTAATAGCGGCCGTTTTTAAAATCGTCCTTAAGGCGGCGGCTAACTTCGACGTGATAGTCGGGGGTGACGGTGATGTAGCCCTTGTCGAATAGGCGGTGGATGTCGCTCCGGAGCAGGAGGCCGTTTTTGACCTGATGGGGGCCGCTAAGAGAATAGGGCTTGATGTGCGCGGCCTCGAGGGCGGGAAGGGCGTGCTCCTCTGAAATGGCGCAGGAGCGGGAATAGGCGTCTGTGACCGATATTTTGAATGCACCCTGGCCGAGGCGGGGATGGATGACCGTTTCCTTGCCGTATTGCGGGGATTCTTCCTCGATTCGGCGCATCTCCTGGTCCAGGCCGAATTCGCGGTATTTCTGAAGGGCTGAAGACAGATCTTTCCATATTTGCCGGCCGCCGGGAGTATCCAAAGTGTAGGTTTTTCCCGTGACGATCTCCCGGCTCCATTCCGGGACCTGGAACCAGTCTTCTTCTGGAAAAAAGAAAGGCTGAGTCAGGATGATGCAGCCGATATCGAAATCCTCAAATTCGCCGATTTTATCGCTTCTATGCCCGAGGATTTGCGCCCGCATGACTTCATAGAGGGGGGCGCCGTTTTTCTCGCCGAAGGCGTCCCAGGCCATGCTGATGGGGAGGACGGAGTAAGAAGAAAACACCCCGCCGCCGACGATGTAATTGCGGGGACTGTGTAGCTTGAAGAGAAAGAATTCGCCCGGTCGGAGCGCTGTGAAGTTCGATCTCGGGGATGGCTTCCAGAAATTCAGCTCATCCGGCTTGAGCCCGGACAGGAAGAGATGCCACTCGTCATCGGTGACTCCCA
>JAFGFL010000038.1 GCA_016931055.1 Candidatus Omnitrophota bacterium
CCGTCTTCCTGCTGGACAATTGTTAATATGCTTTTTTCGTCTTTAGCCGTCTTGAGCGTTTCACGAATGTATTTATCTTTTAACAGACGAGAGATTCTAGCCAACGCTTTGAGGTGAGGGCCTGCCGAATCAACAGGTGCCACGAGCAGAAAAAAGATATAGGCGGGTTCGCCGTCTAAAGAATCAAAATTGATGCCGTGTTTGCTGATTCCTAAACTGCCGACCAACTTCTTGATATTTTCATACTTCCCATGAGGGATCGCGATCCCTTGCCCTATTGCCGTTGAGCCCAACGCCTCACGGGCCATTAATATCTCCAACACTTTCTTCCTATGCTTTTTTTCGATCGAACCGGCTTGGATCAACAAATCCACCAACTCGGCAATGACATCCGTTTTTGTTGTGCTTTTAAGGTCTGCCGATATGGCTTTCGGACTAAGAAATTCACTGATTTTCATCCAATACTCCTCCTTGTGACTATAACATTTTAAGCGGCGGATGGGGTTCGAACCCACGACATCCACCTTGGCAAGGTGGCATTCTAGCCAACTGAATTACCGCCGCAGAGTTCCCAAATAATAAGCTCAGAAACTAAATTCTGAAAAGATGTTTTTCAAAGAATACGGCGAAAAAACCTAATATCTGTTCTGATGGGCGGAAGAGGACTTGCAAGCTCAATCGCTTAAGCTTTGGAGCGCAGTCCCGAGTCGCCTTTTCTAAATCGCGAGTGACGAGGGAAACCTTCAGCTATCCTCTCTTGCGCCTTTCGCCCTCGTGACTGACAGATAAACAACGGTCACTCGGGATAACATACTTTTTTCTCTAAAATAAACTTCTCATGGAAAAAAGCATGATGGGCGGAAGAGGACTTGAACCTCCATGGATTTCTCCACTAGTTCCTAAGACTAGCGCGTCTACCAATTCCGCCATCCGCCCTTAAACTAGTGGTCAATCAGAAATAAATGGCGGGCCGCCATAAACAGATGTTTTGGCGAACCTTACCAAAAATTGCTTTGTAATTATTGGTGGGCCACCCGCGACTCGAACGCGGCACAACTGCCTTAAAAGGGCAGTGCTCTGCCAGATGAGCTAGTGGCCCAAGATTACAACATATATATCCCTAAAGAAATCTTGGCGCCTATCCCGAGGATCCTTTGTTTTTCTGGCAGAAACGAGGATGGCCCATAACTCCTGTATCCTTAACAAATCGACATCTAATAAGCTATCTCGCATTCATTTTTCAGCGCATTCCGCTCAGGACTTCTTTCCGCCCTCATCAGAACTAAGCGCCCAAAATGACGATATATTCATCAGGAAAACAGCTTGTTGCCTATCTTAAATAGTGCGCATTTTAGTTATCCGAGATTTCATCCCATGCGGACACCCTGCGTGTGTCATGGGACAATGAAACATCTTTTTTCAAAGAACTAAGAATTTATTTAAACCACTTCTGTTAAGGATTTGTTTTTTTGATCAAGTAAATCATCAATTTCTTTGATATATTTATCCGTTAACTTTTGGACGTCATCATGTATCTTAAAATAATCGTCCTCGGAAATCGTCTTTTCATTCTGCATTTTCTTCAATTTCTCGTTCGCGTCCCGGCGGACCGTCCTTAAGGAAATCCGCGATTTCTCCGCCATCTCCTTCACGACCTTCGTCAATTCATGTCTGCGCTCCTCAGACAAGGGCGGGATTGACAAGCGGATGACCTTTCCGTCATTGGAAGGTGTCACTCCCAAATTCGAACTAAAAATCACCTTTTCGATCCCTTGGATGATGGACGGGTCCCATGGCTGGATCATGACTGTCCGAGGATCCGGCGTTGAGATCGAAGCCAACTGTTTAAAAGGCGTCATGGTGCCGTAATAATCGACATGCATCCCTTCGATAAGCCCGGGATGCGCCCGTCCCGTCCGGACCTCATTAAATTCGCGCCTGGCAGACTCAACCGATTTTTTCATCTTCCCTTCTGTTTCTTTTAAGAACTCTTTCAGGATCATCATTCGCTCCTGTCATCTTTCCTCCCGCCACGATTCATGGCGGAACGAGGTCCGCTCCAGCGAGATCTCATCCCCATCCGGATTTCCGATTGGGCACAGACTCGCACCCCATCGGATATATGGAATGGGTGCGGCCTTCTTCTACGTTGTTGAAAAGATTGGCTTTCCTAATCCCATCGTTGATCCTACTTTACGATTGTCCCAATCTTTTCGCCAAGAACAACTCTTTTAATATTCCCTTTTTTCAGAAGATTGAACACAACAATCGGCAGATGGTGCTCCATGCACATACTAATGGCCGTTGCATCCATCACTTTCAAGTTCTTTTTCAATGCGTCAATAAACTTCAGTTGAGTATACTTTTTAGCTCCTTTAACCTTCATCGGATCCGCTGAATAAATGCCGTCAACTTTCGTGGCCTTTAAGATAACATCAGCGTTTAATTCCTTGGCGCGCAGAGCCGCAGCGGTGTCCGTTGTAAAATAAGGATTCCCGGTACCTGCCACAAAAATCACGACACGGTCTTTTTCCATATGACGCAGGGCCCTGCGCCGGATATACGGCTCGGCAACCGCCGACATCTGGATAGCCGTCATCACTCGCGTGGGAACGCCGATCTGTTCTAACGCATTCTGCAACGCAAGCCCGTTAAGGACCGTTGCCAACATCCCCATGTAGTCCGCCACAGATTGATCCAACCCGAAGCGCTTTGACTCAACCTGGCCCCGGAAAAAGTTTCCAGCGCCGACCACCAGGGCGACCTTTATTCCAAGGGCTCGGACTTCCTTGATCTGTTCGGCAAAGGCAGCGCAAATCTCGGCATCAATTCCATGCGCTTGTTTTCCAAGAAAAGCCTCCCCGCTAAGCTTGAGGAGGATACTTTTAAAAATGGGTCTTTTATTCAACTTCGTTCACCTTATACCTAACAAACCGGCTGATAAAAATATTTTCCCCGACACTTGCAATTAATTCGTTAACGTAGTCACGGATTGTCTTTTTAGGATCCTTAACAAATGGCTGCTCCATAAGGCAGGTTTCTTTAACGAACGCCTCTTGGTCATTCTCTTGCGCCAGCACATCTTCGGGGACATCTTCTTTCTTGACATACTTTGGATTGATTGCCGCAATGTGCATCGCGACGTCTTTCGTGAATCTGCAGAAGTTTTCCGTCTTCGCGACAAAATCTGTTTCACAATTGACCTCAACCATGACGCCAATTTTTGCGCCTGGGTGAATATAAATCTCGATGCGGCCCTCTTTCGCCGTCCGTCCGCCTTTTTTCGCGGCCAGCTCAAGGCCTCTTTTTTTGAGGATTTGTTTCGCTTTTTCCATATCCCCCCCGGCTTCTTCAAGAGCGTTCTTACACTCGATCACGCCGCAGGATGTCATCTCTCGCAGGTCCTTAATCGTATCAATGGTAATATCCATAAGAGTAATCCTTTCCACTCTAAAATTATTTTGATAGGATGATGATATGCTGAGCTCAGTTCTCTGATGACGTTGAAGCCACAGGAGCGCTTTCTTCGGCGCCAGGCTTCGTCTCTACATCAACTTTGTTATTGGAAGCATCTTGCTTCTGCATCGATTGCTTTTTGGTCGTTTCGCTGGCCATAAATTCCTTTTGGCCTTCCCGAAGGCTTTCCGCAACAAGGCTCGTAATAATACGTATCGATTTTAACGCATCATCGTTGCCAGGAATCGGGTAGTTAATGAGATCCGGATCGCAATTCGTGTCAATAATCGCAATAATCGGAATGCCCAGTTTATGAGATTCGCGCACAGCTATTTCTTCCTTCTTGGGATCAACAACAAAGACCGCTTGCGGCATTCCCTTCATTTCACGTACGCCGCCAAAATTAAATAGAAGTTTATCGCGTTCCTTTGTGAGGCTGGCGATTTCCTTCTTTTTTAAGTTATCCCAAACGCCATTTTCCTGCATCTTCTCGATCTCTTTGAGCCGATCGAGCGATTTCCTTACTGTTTTGAAATTAGTTAAAAGGCCTCCTGACCACCGGTTTTTGACATAAAACATCTCGGATTTCACAGCTTCTTCTTCGATAGTCATTTGCGCCTGCTTTTTGGTCCCGATGAACAGGACCCTTCCGCCTCTTGCCGCAACATCACGAACGAAGTCCCTTGCCTCATTGAGGCACTGGACGGTTTTCTCCAAATCAATGATATAAATCCCGCTTCTTTGCCCAAAAATATATTTCTTCATTTTTGGGCTCCACCGCTTGGTCTGATGCCCAAAATGGACACCTGCTTCCAGCAACTTCTTGATCAATTCCTCAACCATCTCTCCTCCGTTTTAGGTTCAATTTTGTGCTACTGTTTATGCTTGATTGACTTAGGCAGCATAACTCGCATAAAATTGTTTATTAATATTAAATTTAGTGGTCGTAGTATAGCGAATAACCATTTTTTTTGCAACTATTTCTTTTGACAAGGTGATGTACAGTAAAGTGTGTAAATTGCTTTAAAAGTCAATAAAAAGGGCTTATCCTTCCAAAAAAGAGTCCAATCTTTTAAAGGA
>JAFGFL010000039.1 GCA_016931055.1 Candidatus Omnitrophota bacterium
ACTATCAAGGAATTATTTTAACCTATTACATTATAGTATCAATAGTTACGAAAACAGAGACCAACACTTTTTAACCATTAAGTCCAGGATGACGGGGAGTCTTGACCGAAGGGCCTGATTCTCGGTTAATCAGAGAGTAATTTCCGCCCAAACAGGAAGGTGGTCGCTGGGGCGGCGGTCATTGATTTTTCCCGAATGCCACACCTTCGGGCCCCGGACGAAGATATGGTCAAAGACGGATTTGTAGTTCAGGAAGTACCAATGGTTATAGGTCCAATCGACGTTGGCGGTCGCATGCTCGTATCCGGCTTCGCTGAACGTCTCGATGATCTCATCCCTGTCATTTTTCTTAATGGTGTTAAAATCCCCGGCAATAATGCAGTACTTTGTGTTCTTGTCTATGGCATCCAGGATCCCTTGGATTTGCCGGCTTCGCTGGCCGGGCTTCATAAAGATTCCCATGTGGAGTGAATAAACAAAGACATCCTGGCCGTTGATCTTCAATTTGGCCGCGACGGCCACGCGATGGCGGCCGTTTTTCCGGGCTGGCGGGAGAATGGTGTTTTCGTCATAGGTAATGGGCCATTTGGAGAGGACGGCATTGCCGAAATTTTCACCAATCAGAGGATGCACGACGGCTGGATAAAAAACATAATTATAATCGAGTTCTGCGGCAATTTTTTCAACAGCTGACGGGATCATCTCCTGTAATAAAAGGATGTCGGCGCCGGCCAGGTCTTCATTATGCTCTAACAGGTCAATGGCTTCTCTGATCTTTGCCGAATGTTTGATGTTATAAGAGACGACTGTGATCTTTTCTCGATACGTATTCTTGTAGGGCGGGCTGACCGTCAGGCTGTAGCGGGGAGTATTGGACAGAGAATAATTAATAAAACGGAACGGCCGGGCGCAGCTGCCCAGGCCGGCGCATAATAGCAGGATGAGTGTTAACCGCGCAAGGATTTTCATCTTTTTCGGCATATTCCCGGTTTATTCGATATAATAAGACGGCTTTGAATTTATGGAAAGTATACCACAGGACATGAATGTTCGACAAAAAATTTTCGAAAGCTTCCTTTTGGCTCCTATCCTAGGCTATGTGGTTTTTTCTTTGATAGTCGCTCCGTTTGTTGCGCCGCCTGCTTACGCAAAACAGGTATTGCATTATAAGACTTATCATCCGAAAACGGGCGAGGAGCTCAACCGCTTTTACGGTTCGATGGAGGAAAACCTGTCTGGAGGTTATCAAGTTCATTGGGTTATTGAGGAAAACGGGACGGCAACGGAGGAAGACTATACGCTGGATGAACATTTCGGGACGTTGGGTTTCAGGGTCGTCAATGTCAGCGAGAAGACGGACTATACGGGGGAGAGGAGACAAAATTCGGTGTTTATCCGCGGACAATACAGGGGAGAAAAGATCGAGAAGACCATGCCGATCGATGGGCGTCCTTTTTATTATAATCCGAAGATTGGACTTACCGCTTTTGTGCGCTCGGGAAAAAAGCAGGCAACATTCTGGGGGTTTCAAAACCGGGAATTAAAGGTCTATCCCATGAGGGCGACGAATGGGGGGCCTGATATGGTCTCGGTTAACGACAGAAGCGTTGAAGCGGTCAAGGTGTATTGGACGGTCGATGACTTCCGTTCGGCATTCTTCAAACGGACCTATTGGTTTCGGAAGTCCGACGGAATTTTCGTCAAACAGAAATCCGAAGGGGGGACATTCAGGGAAATGGTCAGTGAAGAAGGCCGCCAAAATCTTTAATTTTGTCGAGCCTCGTCATTTCCATCTAATGGAAATGAGGGAAAATGACGGGAGGATGATCATGCTTGATCAAACGCGCAGGTTACGATTAAAGAAATTGGACGCATTGTATATCACGCACAATCTGTTGGATTGTCTGATCGTATATTTTAGTATTTGCTTTAGTTTCCTTCGGATGGTATATGATATTTATGGGCTCATGAATGTAAGGGAGGTTTATGGTTCGGCGCGCTTCGTTTGCTCACCACTGGATCGGAGCGCCGAACCACCCTGAGAGAGCGAACGAAAGTGAGCGAATCGAAGGGTTACCTTGGACCAAAGAAGAGAATACCACGGGCATACCCGTGGGGATCCAGTTTTGTCGCGATCTCCTTTACGGTATGTGCGGGGCTGGTTATGACGGCCTGGGCCAAGAAAACTGTTAAGAAATTTGATCTGGAAAATGCTCTTTAAGGTTTCTTTAGGCTTGGCCATGCGGTTAGTCATGGTCAATGAGGCATTCCAAAGCCGCCGTCACAAGGACTAAGCCACGATTTAGCCAAGACCGATATAGGTGGATTGGCAGGATTTAAGAGGTGATCAATAATAAGAATGAGTGATTTTAAAAAGGAGGCAAACAAAGAGTCATCACAATCCATTGTACCGCAATGAGTTCAGGATTCTTGTCGGCAGCTATTGCATATTGGATGAAAATAGTCTACACTTATAGTGGAAAATTAGTATTAAGATGAAAAAGGCAAACCTATCGTAAGATAGGGACGCAAAGCTACAGGGTCCTGAAAACAGGATAGCCAGTTACCGATCAATAGAAAATCTCCACTTAAGAACGGAACCTATCCTGAATTCAGGATAGGTTTTTTGTTTAAGGGGGTATGGGCGATGAAAAAGAAGATTCTTATTGTCGATGAAGAAAAAGAGGTGACCAATTTTTTGAAGCGCAAATTGGAAACGGCGGATTTTGAGCCGCTCTTTGCCTCTGACGGCTACCAGGGCCTGAAGATCCTGGCGCATCAAAAAGTGGATGCCATTATTACGGATAGCGTTATGTCGGAGATGGACGGCTACGAATTCTGTAAACGGCTGAAAGAGATAAAAGATTATTCTGATGTCCCAATCCTGATTTGCACGGCCCATACGGAAGAAGAAAAAGAGTTCCGTAAAATCGGCATCGATGATTATATCGTGAAACCCTTTAAGTTTGATTATTTGTTTGAGGCCTTAAACAGGGTGCTGAATCAGGTGTCCCATAAGATTAAATTTAAGAAAGTCCTGGTCCAGACGGATCGGGCCGTTGGGATCAACGCGGCTATCCAGCAGATCAAGGAATACGGCTTTCGCGTTGATGTGGAAATCGTTGGCGAAAACACCAATATTATCGAGGAAACGATTCGGCATCAATCGGATATTGTCGTCTTTAATGCTTTAGACAGCGCAAAGAATCCAGAAATCATGATCGCATCCCTGAAAAGTTACGTGGAATTCAGGGATTTGAAGATCGTGCTTTATGCCGATGAGAACAGCCTGGACATTAAAAGGAAGAATTATGACAGGTATCTGGAAGACCTGAAGGAACGCTGCCGGTCTGCCGGGGCAGATGGTTGGATAGGCGCTTTGACCCGGGATAGTTTTCTTAATCTGATGTTCGAATACTGCAAATAGTTGGGGATCCCACCGGTTGCTCTAAAAGTCAATTCACTCTAAATTTCTCCCGCAAAGTATAATAAGCCTTTTTGGGTGTCGCATTGTCAATCTCAAGGGTCCTGTCTTCAACGGACATAATGCCAAACCATTCTTGATGAAAGTAATTGTCGGGGGCGGGAGGATACCAATCGATGGACCCGTTGCAATCAAAATCTTTTGGGCCGGTCCCGAAGAAATCATGGGTGCTGTTGTAGCCGCCTTTGGAAATCCATTCGTCGGGTTTCCACCATTCATCCGAATACTCCATGACCGTTGCCCCGATCACAATGTCCTTGTTTGCGGCAATTTCGTCCCATAAATTCCCGATCCATTGGGCCTGTGTGTCCTGGTCTTCTCCTCCCGCTGCCGGCGCACCATAACTCAGGGAGTTCCATGAATCAAGCCCGTATTCCGAGATCCAAAAAGGCTTTTCGGAACGCTGGGCGTAATCGTTGAATAAATTGCCAAAAGAATTGCCCCGGTAGACATTGGCTCCCCAAATATCCAAATGATTCAGATTGCTATCCAATGTATCATAAATGATTTCTCCTATTTCCGCGAGGTCTCCGTTTACAAAGGCGACAGGATGAAAACTTGTTCCCTCGGCTTGGTGGGCGGCAGCGGCCATGTCATCGGCCAAAGAGTAAAGGGATGACATCTGCTCAAAGTTCAATGAATCGATATGCAAATTATTTTCGTTACCGATGGCCCAAAACAGAACGGCCGGATGGCTCTTAAACTGATTAACAAATTTTACAAAGTCTTTGATATAGGCTGCCCGGATGCTTTCTTTAGTGAAGTCCGGGGCGCTGTAGATCATCCTGTAATTACTGCATTTCGGGAGGCTTGTGTCAATCCAGAATCCCGGGATGACCTTGATCCCGTATTCATCCGCGAGGTCAAGCGTCCTTTTCGTCATGAAATTCGGGAAACGGTTATTCGATTTGTTGAAAGTGCTATTAGCTTTCCAAAGACGGATCGTATTGCAGCCCATGTCCTTCAGAAATGCAAAATCGCGGCGCAACAGCTTTTCGTCGTCAAAAATGTTGTCGATGCCGTCGACTTCGGATTGACCCCATCCCCAATCGCTGGGATGCCGTCCAACGGGAATAGGGCTGTAAGCCACGCCCTTGACAAAGAAAGGTTCGTATTGTCCGTTTCGGTCAAAGTCGGCAACGAGGGCCCTTCCTTCGGTCTTAACGAGCGGGTTTAAAGATGTTTGTGTTTGTCGGGCGCTTTTTTTCTTGCTTGGTTTTCTGAAACATCCCGTCAGGACTCCTGTGACGAGAGAAATAATGACAAAAGTCAAAATTGCCTGTTTCAAAGGAAAGGGGGGTTTTCCTATAAAACCTTTATGATGGGCCATGACCGTTTTTTAAGAATAGCTTCTTTCGAATAGTTTTTGCAAGTCGCGGTTATGATCTTCTGAGATCCTAAAGTCCCTGTATCCGATAAAACAGTCGAGATTGATCAAAATATTAAGGATATCTCCCTCAATGGGTATTTCCCGGAACCTAGAGCAAAAAGAGCGGCGGACCATATTAATCTCTTCAAAGAATTTGGGCCAGTTGTTCAAGGTCCAGTCAGGATGGCCTTTGCTTTTCGGTGAGAACTTCTGATGAAGCAGGTACATCCCCAATGTCCGGTAAATTCGTTCTTCGGTCGATTCAAAAGGAAGATGGTGATTGGCCAAAGGTTTTAATCTGCTTAAGACAGGACAACCGCTTGAAATCATAAGAAGACTCATCATGGAACTCAGGCCTTCGGCAACGGACGTATGCTTGAAAAAGTCCCGTTCAACGGTTTTAACGAGAATATCGGCTTCTGGGATGGCAAGCGTTTCACTGAGGGATTCCATAACATTGGCGATGCCGGCCGCGGCCGGGCAATGGGGGCATAGGGTTTGATCCAGCGGACAATTCGGGCATTTCTGGCAATCGAGCTTTGTCCATGATGGCAAAGGGGGCTCTTGTGTATTCAGAAGGTATAGGGTTTCGGCATCAATGTCAAAGTTGAACTCTGTGACGTAATTGTTGTTGAAGATGAACTGATATTGATAACTGCGAATGTCCCCTGATCCGTTTTCTGCCTTTTGGGAGGAATCATAGGAAATGGACTTTGTCCGGACACTCTCGTCAAAGAGGTTTTCGATCGTATAGAACGTGTCGCCGATAAGGGACAAATTAATATAGTACGCGTGGGCATCCAGCGTCAGGATGGCGTTTAACGCATAATCTTCGCGGCTGACTTTCAAGAGACGTTTCCGGAAATGCATGTTGACGGTCTTAATGGCGTCGTAAATAGGCCCCAGATTATTCAATTCCCAGTCGGGTTCCTTGCCCTGATGAGCCAGCAAATATTGGGCAATAAGATAATTGGCAAGGGACCGATAGGTCGTTTCCGGCGTGGTTGCCAACGGCAAATGATGGCGGGCCATCGGCCGCAATTTGTCCATGATCGGGCAGCCGCTGGTGGCCATGTATATCCCGATCAGCGAAACGACCGAAGACCTAAGGCCGACCCTTTTTTTATAGGTCCGTTCGGGCGTTTGGACGCTTAAGTCAACGGCTTCGCAATCGATCGGCTTGCAGAAAAAGTCAACGATTTCAGTCATTTTCATGGCGATCGGGCAGTGGGGATGGTCCTTTGGATCGAGCGGGCAATTTGAACATTGTTGATATTCCAGATTCGCCCATTCCGGATAGGAATCTTTGGGATCGTCGATGAGATCAAGAGTTTTTCTGTCCATCTTGATGACGAAAGTTTTTTCGTTGCCTTTATCAAATTTGAATTTGTAAGAAATCGTTCTTGCAGGATCTGTTTTGTCCATAGGATTCCCTCTATAAATTGGAATTGTTCGTGCCGTGTTTAGTATACAAAAATACCGGTTTCAAGAAAAACCTTCTTCACTCAAGCGGCCCTGATGATGAGACTGGTTCCCCGATGCCATTCTTCAGGGCGAGAACCTCGTAGATCATGACAGGGATCTCCTTTCCCTTGACTTTTATGGTTTCCAAAGGCTTGACGGTAATGATATCTTTTGTGTACTCGTAGGTCGCTTCGGTAATGATCAAGTGCGCGTTAAATTGCCGTGTTGCAGCCTCAACCCTGGCTCCCAGGTTGACCGCATCTCCGATCACTGTATAATTCATCCGCAGCTCGGAGCCCATGTTCCCGACGACCATTTCCCCCGTATTTATGCCGATCCCGATATCCAATGGTTCCAAGCCTTCGCTGGTCCATTTCTGGTGGAGTTCCTTAAGCCTCTCTAACATTTTCACGGCGCAAATAACGGCGCGCTGGGAACACATTTTAGGGTCTTCATAACGGGGGGCGCCGAAAACGGCCATGATCTCGTCCCCGACATACTTATCCAAGGTCCCTTTGTGCTCCACGATGACTTTGGTCATGGCATCCAGGTATTCGTTGAGGATGCTGACGACCTCTTCCGGGTTTCTTTTTTCGGAATACGTCGTGAAGCCCCGGATGTCGCTGAAAAGCACGGCCAAGGTCCTTCGGTCCCCTCCCAAACGGAGTTTGGACGGGTCTTGAATGATCTCTTCAATGACATCCGGGGAAACATATTTCGAAAAGGCGTTCTTGATCTCCCGTTTTGATTTTTCTTCCGTTGAGAATTTATAGCTGGTGGTTCCTAAGTAAGAAAAAAGAGAGAGAAGGCAAGGGGAGGCCAGGTTCAGCCAGATGCCCTGATGGAACCAATAAAGCGAACCCGCAAAGGTCCCGGCTAAAATGCATATGGTGAAAAATAGGCCGTGGGCGGAGGAAAGGAACGACAAGCACAATCCCATGATGACGGCCAGAACGAATAGAACAGTTAAATTGGCAGCAGGCGTCGCTTGAGTGATAAATTGATTAGTCAGAATGGAATTAAGGACATTCCCGTGCGTTCCGACCATCGGATAGGTTGACTCATAGGGGATCGGATTAAAATCATGGGTGCCGGCGGCGGTCAGGCCGATGATGCAAAGGCTGCCTTGCACCTTTTTCCTCAAAGCCGTTTCTTCTTCCTGCAGTTTTTGTTGAAGCTGAATGCTCCTATCAGAATTGGTTTCTTCATCGGCGAGGCTATCACTTAAGAAATAAAGACGATAAATATCAGCACCTGAAATATGGCGGAAGGTGTCCTGCCATCTTCCTGCCCAGTTGATGAGCATTGCGCCCTTTTGGTCGATGGGAACTCGGACATTTTCAAGATGCCCTGCGACATTAGCATTATGCAGGATAAGATGCCTGCCGGGATCGAAAGATATTTCTTGGGGTTGGTAAAGGTCCAGAATGCTGGCGATAGCGATATGAGGGAAGATGCGGTTTTTATACTCGATGAACAGCGGAACGAACCGCAGGACACCATCCTGGTGGGGAATGCCGTTTAAGAAACCCCCGCCTTGGACCGCTTCAATGATCGGTTCGATAGGCGCCTCCATATCTTTTGCCTTAAAGAACTCTTGGCCTTCAAATAAAGGCTTCCCGAATTTTATTCCCGCTTCGAATTCTTTTTTCACTTTCGTCCAGACTTCCTTGAAAGACTCCTGGGTATCGGGGTCGAAAATCTCAAACTGATAGATCATGTCGATAAACTTCGCTTGGGGATTTTGCGCGAGGGCCGTGGAAATCTTGTCTTCGATCCATTGATGTTTCACTAAATAGAAATCTGAGGCGATCTCTTTGGGGGCGATGTGAAGGGCCTCCGCCGCCCGCTCCGGGGAGATCTCGATATCCTTTTGAATAAAGAACTGCAATTTCGCGTGCAGGAATATATTTTCCATTTCTGACCTGCTGAATGGATGGACGTTCTTTAAAGAGGAGGGAAGCGCATCAAACGGGCGTTCGATATTTTCCTTCACCCAGTTGCCGATATCGCTCTTGAGCTTAGGATGTATTCTATTTTTTTGAATGTCGCGGTTTTCACTGAAGACTTCGAAGGCATATCCGATAAAAGAACGGCTGTTCTTAAAGGCATCGGCAAGGACCTGGTCGTTGTCGATCAGGGCGTTTTGGAGTTTCTTTTCCGCGGTGTTCGTGAATGCCAGGAAATTATCCTGGATTTGGTTTAACGCAAAGAGAGCTTCTTGTTGGGGGACCGTGTCTTTGCCTTTTATGATTCCGGCCTCATCCGTGATATAACGGTCGATCTGCTCTTTGCCCTGGAAAATATATCCGACCGCCTGCTTATCAACGATAACCTGAGTGGGCTCTGAGAATGTCACGTCAAAAATGATCTGCCTGGCGCCTAAAGATTGCAGGGTATCGATGATATGGGCGAAAATATTCCTGGGCCATGGCCATCGTCCCAGGTTGTTGACGGCTTCTTCATCCATCTCGACAAAAAGGATACGGGGGTCTTGGGCCGGGGGCTTGCGCAGGTTCATCATAAGGTCATAGAGCTTCAGGTCCAGGATCTGATAAAAGGGCTTGTTCTCCAGGAACAAAAGGAGAAAGGCAACACCCAGGCTCAAGATGAGACAAATAAAAGATTTTTTCATTTTTAGACGAAAAATCGGAAGATCAAACCTATCAGGGCGCCATAGGCCCCTGACAGGATCATTTCTCTCAAAGATACGAATTGGACAGACAAATTCCATTTTCTTTTCATGATTCTAAAGAGAAGCGGCCTTAAGGCAAGAACAAAGGGAATCAGGAATAACGACAATGCCTCGATCAGAAGAATGGAGGTGATCATGAAACGTTCGGCAAAGCCATAGTTCTTCTCGAAATAGGTATAATGGCTTTCCTGATGGAGATATTCATTTTTAAATAGCACAATAACAAAATAGCCCATGTAACTTGAAATAATGACGGCTGCCAGATAGAGGACGATAAAATCATTGTTATAAAGGGCAATGAACATGTTGTTATTGCTATTTAAAGGCGGAACGCTCGTTCTTAAATTTGTTAAGAAGAGGGCGGCAAGAAGGGAGACATGGAGGATTTGATCGAGAATAAAGAAAAAGAGATTGTGCTTTGAATCTTTCGTAAACCTGATTTTGGCCCAGTCTTGAATGAAATGAAGGGAGGCTATGGGCGTCACTAAGATCCAAAGGCTTATTTGGCCGAGATAAGGCCAGGAAAAGGCCAGGAGACAGCAATAAATAATCAGGGAGTGAAGGAAAACGCCGCTGATATGCTTGTTCTTCAGGGCGTAGAGTTTATCGAATTGAAGCAGGAAGTCCCCGATAAAATGGGCCAGGATCAATCGAACGTATAAAAAAATGCGAGCCTCCTCTCGTAAAATGACAATATGAGGACATCGGTTTACGGTAAATCCGCTTCCAGGATATTGGAGTCCTCGGACTCGTTGTTCATCTTATCAACCGCCCTTACGTAGAATTCAAAGGTGCGGTTGGCGCCTTCCACATAACCCTGCAGCCCGACAACTTCATGTTTTGTGCGGGTGATAATTCCCGGGACCTCACGGATCGAGCCGCCTTTAAGCCTGTAGAAAAGGCGGTATCCTTTAATGTCATCTTCCGAGTTTGCGTTCCATTCGATTTCAATGCTATTGGAACTAGAGTTCGTAACGCTTAAGCCCTCAGGTTTTTTGGGGCTTTCCCCGTCCGGGAAATAATCGAGTTCACGGGTCCCGCCGCTTTCATCCTTGGCGGCAACGGAAATCGGCCTGCCTTTCCTCCAGGAGACGGCAGCAGTGAACATGTTTTTGCCATCCAGGGCGGCTTTCTTCCCGTCGATAAAGACCGTCAAAATTCTGTTTGTTTTCCCTGTCAGGACAACGGACCCGAAATCGTCCATGTAGGCATCGGTGATTTCAACTTGTATCTTGCCGCCTTTTGCTTCTGTGGCTGAAGCGGCCAATTTGACCTGCTCTTCGGCTCTGATGTCATCACCTGCTTGGGCTTCACAGATCTTTAAGATGCCGTCGATATATTCTTTGATATTGGCGTCTTGAAGATCGATCTCTTTAAGAGTCGAATAGGCCTGTTTATGGTTCCCGCTGTAATAATAAGACATTCCCAGATTCAACTTGGCCGGAGTCGCCAAATCCGAACGGGGCTTAGCCTCGAGGAATTCTTCATACAGATCGATAGCCGCGCTGAAGTTCTTATCCTCGTAGTACCGATTGGCCTTATGGTACAAAGATTCGGAAGGGCTGATCAATCGGCTGTGATCCATGGTTGTGCAGCCGGATATCAGAAGCAATGTTATGAATAAATAGAAACGCATGGCGGACTCCCGTTAAAATTTACGCGTGTATTTGAATTTCACATATTGCTGATAGTAAGCGGAGCTGTCTGACCAGGGGATGTAAAGGTTGTTTTTCTTTTCGTATTTAATATTGAACGTATCATCGCCGGTTTTGGACGTGTAATTCATTTCGAACGCCAAAGCCGAAATATCCGTTTTATTGGTATCCGAAGGGTTCTTGTAATCGTTGGAACCCTTAATGGAAACATCAAGACGGGACGGGATAAACGTGTATTTGGCTTCGACCGAATGAATGTACTGCCTGTAGGACTTGGTGGTCGCGCCGTTATATTTTTTTCTCTCCCGTTCAAAGGAATAATCCAATTCCAGATTCTTAATGGACTTATTCTCAATCTCAAAGGCGTATTCTTTGCTCTTTTCATCGGTAGGAGCGGCCACCATGTCGTCTTTGCGTTCAAAGGTATAAGAAGGCTTGATCTTTGTCTGGACGGACTTCAGGTTATATTCGAGGGCGTTTTTGATGGTGATCGTTTTGTAATTCGTGCAGTCGCATTTGTCGATCTCGCGGTAATATTTATAATCGAACGTGAACTTGGAGTCCTGGGGGAGCTTGAAATCGGTAACGGATTGGATGGTCGTATATCTGGCCTTTGAGGTCCCTCCGCCATCAGGGCTGACGATCTCGGGCTTAAATTGAATGGTCTGGGAAATCGGAAACCACATTTTGGGGTCTTTGGGCTTGTATATGAAGTCGATCGTATGGCTGGTTTTATCCCGGGTTTGGGACGCGCCTTCGACCTTAAAATTTCTCCCAATCGCCTTTTGCTCGTAATTCAGGGAGATGGTATCCATGACTTTATACTTTGATTTCAGCAACCAGGCAAAATCCCGGAGATGTTTGCTGACCATATCAAACGTATTCTCGTCATAATTGCCGTAGGCCAGTTCGGCGTCAATCGTCCAATCGCCGTCAAACAGGTCGATACCGCCGTCAACTCCGACGGCAATAGATTCAAGGGGGAGCGTGGTGTCCGAAACAATGATTTTCCTGGAAATATCCTGCGTGACCGAGTAGGAACTGCCGACCTCGAGGAATTTGTTCAGTTTGGAATGCAGGCGGTAAGACTGGGTCCACTGTTCAAACTGTCCGCTTGATTCGGTTGTATTTTCATTCTCCTCCCGGCGGTCATAAATATTTCTTCGTTCCTGGGTCCTTCCAACGACAAAGGTTGATTCAATATCCTGGTAAGGGCGGTTATCCACATAGTTTTGTCTGTATAGTTCCCCAAGGTTGACCGGCGATTCGGGACCTTCCTGGATGGCGGGGGCCGGCGTCGGTTCGAATTTGGAGGGCGTGATTTTCTTCCAGACGCGCATCCCTTCCAGGACCGTGGGGTAGCTGACCAGGGTCGGAAAGCGCTTGGCGGAGAATTTCCCGATATCGACTTCGTAGTCATTTCTTTTGTTTGCGTTGATCTTGTAATAATCGAGCTTATTATTGTCCCATCGGTTGAAAAACCCTTCCCATTCTCCCGAGAAATTAATCTCGTCTTTTGTCTTCCCGGTCACTTTCAAATTTGAGGTCACGTTCAGCCCGTTGATCGGGCTTGAGGTTTTAGGTGTCCGCTGATAAATTTCCCACGTCTCTGTTACAGTAGCTTTCAAATTAAAAGGACGGGCTTTAGAGGTTTTGCTTGATGCTAGGACAGCAGAAGGCGGGGTTTCTTTCATAATCTTATCCGCCATGCGCCTTGAGATCTCCGGATTTTCAAATTCCTGGATATAAGAAATGCCCCGGGCCTCTTTTGCGATAATGTCTTTCTCTAGCGCGGTAACCAGACCCATGATTATGCTGTCTTTTTTAAGGGCGGGGATCTTATCGTAAATAATCTGCGCGTCTATTTCTTGGCCGTTCTTTTCAAGAAGGTATCCGTAGAAAGCCAAAGAGGCGTTATCCGTCAGTTGATCTTTGAAATTCTTGGCACGCGTCAACGCTTTTTCAAAATCATTGTTAAGGCAATCAGAAGCGGCCAGAAGGAGATTCCCGGTTAAGTCGGCAGGGGCCAGGTTTTTTATCAGGGTAAATTCAGCCAGGGCGGCGCGGACATCATTCTCTTTAAGATAAATAACGCCGAGTTTTTTATGGCTGTCGATGTCGGCGCGGTCTTTTTCCGTTATGGACAACAGGGTCTTCTTGGACTCATCATAGTTCTCAAGGAGGCTGCATGCCGAAGACAGCAGTTTGTTGATGCGCATATCGAAAGGGTTCAGCTGCGCGGCCTTCTGTGAGTATGTCAGGCTTTGCTTATAGTCGTTTTCCTGGAAATATAACAGGGCGAGGTTGAAGAAAGAAGGATAATTGTCGGGTGAAACGCCAATGACCGTTTTGAAATTCTTTTCAGCTTTTTTGAGGTTGTTCTCTGCGGCAAACTTGACACCATCTTCAAATAAGGTCTTGGGATCAGTCTTCGCGTAAGCCGAAAGCGGACGGCCCATCACGCAGAACGTGAAGGTGAACAGAAAAGCATATATAAGGAAACCTTGCTTAAAATTTCTCATTGAATTAACTTATATATGAAATATCCCATGAAATCCACGAGGATTCCCACAAATCCAATTTTTATATTGTAAAAAACATTATAATGGAATAAGGTATTATATGAAACATTTTATATAAATTTTTTATAAAGGGAGGGAATATGAAAAGGGCTTCCATAACACTTCTCGTTGCGTTCCTTGCGGTTTTCTCATTCCAAAACATCATTTCGGCAGCAAGTACCGACATTATCATAAAAGAGATCAAAGGCCTCGTTCAGGTCCAAAGGGAGGGCGATGCCGAATGGGCCAAAGCGGAGGAAGCCTCGACGGTGACCGCCGGAGGCAAGGTCAGGTCTTTTCTGGAATCCTCGGCGCTCCTTGTTTTTCCCAACGGCAGCGAATTCCGCTTAAGGGAGAACACCTCGATCGATGTTAAGGACATTTCGCAAAATGCCATCAACAAGACCTCGCAAAGGGCATTAAAGCTGAACCTGGGGACCTTGCATTATAAAGTCCCGCCAAAGAAAGAAAAAGCAACGGAGTTCAAAATTTACTCCTCAACTTCGATTGTCGGGATCACCGGGACCGAAGGGGTCGTTACGGCAAAGGGGCAAGGGAAACCTTCCGAAAACATCCTGATCGAGGGATCGACGTATAACACCGACGACCAAGGGCGGGGCGGATATTACCAGACAAGCGGCAATGTCTACAAGAATGACGGGGTATCGGCGCAGTGGTTCAGTGCCGACGTCCAGGAAGAATCCGGTCTGCGCGAGGCGATCGATGAAGAATATGTGGACCTGATCAGGGCTGGCGTGACGAATTTTAAGAATAAAAGGGATGAAGGCTGCCGCGTGGGCGGCGCGGAGGCATTGATCAAACAGGCGTTCTATTATCTGGAGAAACGCGAATATGGCCTGGTCAGCCAAACGGTTGAACAAGCCAATGCATCCTTGGCGAAGGCCAAGAAGATCAGCCTGCCGGATAACCTCGACGAGAAAATAACGGATATTGTAAGCGCCTTGGATGCGAAGGAATCGGAAGGCTATGACGTCGCGATACCCTCCGCGCTGTTAGCTAAAGCGCTGTGGCTGAAACAAAGAGGCGAATTCGGCGATATCAAGCAGGTCCTGACCCAGGCCGAAAAGGAGCTGGCCCTTTTAACGGACAAAACCCTCTCGGGTACGGAGGGGACGTTCTTGTCACATGTTGAAGATGTCGAGAGACGGGTCCTGGAAAAGGGACAACAGGGATTTGTGACCGCTGAAAACAGGGCCTTATTGCGGCAGGCCAGGATGTTCTATGAACTTGGCGAAAAACCGCGGGCTTATCTGTTCTTAAAAGAGGCTGATGATAAATTGTCGCTCGTGCTTAAGAATGTTTCGGATGCCTTTACGGCCAAAGTGGCCCGTCTTGAGAAAGAGATCGCAGCTAAGAAGGCTGCGAATTACCCGACAAAAGAGTTTGAGCTGCGTTTGGAAAAGGTTAAGGCCTATATTAAGGAAGAAAATTTTCTCAAAGGCAGGGAGGCGTTGGCTTCTATCGAAGAAGGATTGGCGGCAATTACGAAGAGTGTCTCTGCCGATTGGCAATTAAAGATTGCGGATTTAAAAAGAAACGTAAACTACAAGAGAACAATAGGTTATGTTCTTGATGAAATACCAGGGCTAATTGGCGAAATTGAAGACTATCAGGCTCAAGGGGATTTAGCTAATTTGGAACTTACTTATAATGAAGCCATTGATGATTTGGCTAAGTTAAAGTTGCCGAATGGTTTTGAGGCAAATTGGAAAGAGTTCTTAAAGCAGATAGATATCAAGACAGGTCAAGGCTACAACCTTAAAACAGTGAAGGATCTATCCGCGCAAGTGCAAACGGCTATGGATGCGGGGGATATCAAATCCGCGCGCACATTCTTAGTTCAAGCCAAGAAGACGTTAGATGAATTAAAAGATCAGGAACCTCCCAAGGTTCAGGTGATTTCTTTCTCAGAAACCGAAGATGCGATCAAGATCGAAGGGTATGCCAGCGATAATACGAAGATCAAAAACGTTTCCGTTAATAACTCTATTGTTGAATTGACAGAGGAAGGAAAGTTCCAATTTAACACGATACCACATCCCAGCTTGAAGAAGCTTTCCCTATTGGCTACGGATATCGAAGGAAACATCTCTGCCCCAATAGTTTTGGCCCTTACTGGAAAAGGCAGGACTATTGATTCGCAAGCAGCTCTTAGCAATGTTACTGTTGAATATGCGGAAAATGCGTTGATTGTTAAAGGTGCGTTCGTTCCAGGCGGTCAAGTCAAAATTGGGGACATCGAAACAGTCTGTAATGCTGATGGCCAATTCACGGTGAAGATTAAGCTGGACCGTAATAAATCAAAAGATTCCATCGCCGCTGCCGGGATCCTATCGGATGACAAGACCACGGAAGAGACTATTTTGACCATTGAAGACAAATGGACGCCACGTATAGAGATCACCAAAGTATCCTATGATAGCAATATTGTACCCGCGTTAAACATTGAACCTCTTGCCTATAATGAGAACAAGCTCTCTGTTTCCGGGCAAGTTGTTTTGACGCAAATGGCGAATATTGAAGGCCGCGCCTTTGACCTTGGGGGCGAGATAGAGTCTCTGAAAATAGAAGGCACAGATGTCGATGTTAGAGCAGACGGGGTTTTTAATGCCAGCCTGACCATTGACCGTTCGCGCAAGGACCCAAACGTCAAGCTGACCGCCAAAGACAAATCGGGAAACATCGCTGAGGCTCAAGTGGCTTTAGACCCGACTTGGAACTGGCCGTCTTTGAGGGTCAATGACGCAAGGACCTTCCAGAAGTCTTTAGGCAAATTTTCCAAGGAAATTCCGCTGACGGCGGATACGACCGATATCGCGATCGTTTTGGTAAACGACAATGGCGAGACCATCGTTTCCAAACGTCTGCCCGTCGCCGCCGTTCTCCCGCCCGAGCTGGAGATCCAGGATATCCGTTATGTGGGAGAAAAGATCATTATTTCGGGCACGTCAAACGCCGACGGGACTGTTTCGGAGAAGAATAAAACACTCTTTAAGGAAGATGTCCAAGTGACAAAGGGCGACGTCTTTTCGCTAGGCGCTGATTATCCTCCCGTTGATCAGGAGGTGATCCTTGTTGCCGCCAATATTGAAGGAAAACTGTCTGAGGAAGTCAAGGTCGTTGTCGGGCCTCCCAGGGACAATAAGGCGCCCATCTTATATCTTTCGGCGCC
Source organism: Candidatus Omnitrophota bacterium (assembly GCA_016931055.1). Classification (GTDB taxonomy): domain Bacteria; phylum Omnitrophota; class Gorgyraeia; order Zapsychrales; family Zapsychraceae; genus 2-02-FULL-52-10. The sequence goes on from JAFGFL010000039.1 coordinate 16,422, forward strand.
TGAAAAAGATAAAAAGGGTATGATCGTCAAAGGATTTGTTGAGGACAGTTCTGAAATAGCGCGACTGACCGTTGGCGGCGTTGCGGTTGAGGTCTCGGGCCAAGGCAAATTTTCGCATACCATCGAATCCATCGATAAACTTGATTTTGTCGAAGTTGTAGCCTCGGATATTTTCGGCAATGAGGCCAAGAAGATTGTTGCCTTCAGGGACAAGGAAAAGCCTCAAATCACGATCGATACTTGGGAGGCCAAGGACGGGCGTTTGGTCATTGCCGGAAAGGCGACGGACAATATCGGGATCAAGCAAGTACGTCTCAACGACATGCCCATTGCGATCGGCGAAGGCAAGGAACTGGCCTTTTCTTATAACGGCGCTTTGACGGCGGATTCCCTGAACGTCATCGTTATCGCTGTCGACCTTATGGACAATGAGACGAAAGAGGGGCCAAGAACGATCACCATGCCGGCCGATGAAAAGGCGCCTACGGGCCAATCCATCGGGATGAAATACGGCAGTCCGATTGTGTATGCATCGGGTGAGGTCGTTGACCCGGCCGGCGTGAAAGCCGTCTATGTTAACGGGGAAGAAGTGGAGTTGTTTAATGACGGGACGTTCAATATCAAGGTCACTATAGATGTCGGCCTTCCGAAACTTGAGATGGAATCGCCTGCCTACGACCAAGGAAAGTTGATCGTTGCCGGAAAAGCGGCGGTGGGGGATTTTAACCCGGCAAAGATCACGGTCGAGGCCGAGGACCTTTCCGGGAACAGGGGGGTTCTGTTCAGCCAGACCGCGGCGCCTTATCAACTCAACGAGTTAGAAGTATCGGTCAATGGCGCGGTTGTTGATGTCGCCGAAGATGGAAAATTTCGCTACGAGCAGCCGGTTGTTTTGGGACAAAGAACGGTTGAGATCATTGCCAAAGACCCGTTTGAGAACAGCTTTCTCGAAAGTCAGACATTGGAAGACAAGAAACCCATGTTGAGTTTGAGTGATCTTCAATACAATGCTGATGATGAAACGATCCTCTTGACCGGCAAGGCGCAGGATGAGGGAAGCGGATTATACAATGTGAGTGTCAATGGTATCCGAACAGATGTCAGCGCCGATGGGAGTTTCACCTATAAATCGACTTTTAACCAAAGATCGCTGAATGTTGTCGCGACCGACTATATCGGCAATGAGACTTCATTGACTAAAGAGGTAAAACCTCCGGACGTCTGGGCTCCGGTTTTTTCGCTGAGTGTCAGCCCCATACCGGCGATTGTCGGCAATCCGGTTTACGTGGAAATCGCGGCTTTAGATTCCAAAACACGCCTTCCCGAAATCTTAAAAAGCGCGCCTGTTGTCAGCGCTGATGCGGATGGTAATCCGGTAACGTTAACAGTGGAGGGCGAAGGTGCAAACTATATCGCGACTTTAAAAACAGCAGGCCTTGATGCAGCGCTCGTCTCACTAAAGGTGGATGGCGAGGATGAAGCCGGTAACAAGTCATCCGAAACAGAAGGGGCCAATGCCTTTGCTCTGGTCGCGGATGATTTGATTGCGCCGAGTTTTACCGTCGAAACCGTTCCTTCATTGCTTCAATTGGGGGTGTCTTCAACAGTGAAGGTTTTATCATCTGAAGACCTAAAAGAGATTCCTTCTATGACGGCGGCATTGCCTTCGGGAGGAACGAACACGTTAGTTCTTTCGAAATCGGGTTCCGGGGCGTACCAGGCTTCTTTGACCGTTCCTGTCGATGAAGGTATAGGGACTGTTCTCTTGAAGTTAAGTGGAGGGGAGGACATGTCTGGAAATAGGCATGATGAAACGGAAACAACGGTTGCCGTTGCGGCGCCTGTGAGGGTTGCCGAATTGCCGCTGAATATCAATCTGATAGACTTTGTCGCTGAAAGGTTTGTCTTAAACGGGCAAACATCTTCCGAAGCTGTCGTGCGGCTTGAAGCGGGCAAATACACTCAAGATATCATTGCGGACGCGCAGGGGCTTTTCCGGTTCGAGCAGCCCATTTCTTTGACGGAACTGGAAGAGATGTATAAGCTCGGCCCAACCTTGAAAGTCAGGCTCAAAGCCCATAACTACGCCGGATTTGAATCCCGTCAGAAGTTTTTTGAAGTTGCGCTCCCGCCGTTACCGACATTAGGGGCAGGAAATTTCCAGATCCGTTTATTCCCCTCTCCCGCCGGACAGGGTGATTTGGTCAATTTTAACGTCACCTCGCTGAAAACCTTACCAACAGCGCCAAAGGGATTTCTTTATTTGCCGGGCGGGCAGCGTATCCTTGTGAACCTTCAGGGAAGCAATGTGCTTACGGCGCAGTATGCTATTCCTGCCACGGCACCTTTAGGCACGGCCATGTTCGAAGTGGTTTCCGGCGATATAAGGGAAAGCATTGCTTTTGACATCGTCCTTTCCAACGAATGGATGCAGAGGCTGAACAAATATGAGTTTTTTAAGATCCGCGTCTCGAAAGATCCTTTTATCATTGGCGAACAAGCGCAATTCTTTGTTGAAACTATGGGCGATCTTCCTAATCCTCCTCGCCTGGAGATCAGGCTTCCCAATGGGCGGGCGGACAATATCCCTCTTTCCGGAAGCAAGCGGTTTTTCCAGGGGACATACATAAGCCCGGCTGACCTTATGACTGGAGGGGCGGAACTTATCCTGAATTCAGGCATGCCTGAGGAAATCAGGAGGCCTTACGGGATTGAAAGTAAATTCGCAATAGGCGGAGCTGTGGATGCTTTTCTTTCTGCTAATCCAAGTCCGCTTATAGGCGGAAAACCGTACGATGTTAATTTAAGCTTTCCGCAGACTGTTCCTTTCAAGCCGCAGCTGGTCTTAAAGCTGCAAAATGGCCGCATTTTTGAGATCCCATTGACCGGCACGATTCCTTCCAATAGGTTCACGGCACGCGGGACGCTTCCGGATGATGCGGGGACCGGCTTGGCGCAATTTGTTTTATCCGATGACCGGGGAATGGTCTTGAGGCAATTCCCCACACAGGTCAGCGCGCCCTTAACGACCACAGTGGGCACGAATATTTTCATTGTGCCGGATGTTTTAAACCGCATGGGCATGGCGACCATCCAGGTAAATTCCATCACGTCCCTTTATGGGAAGGTTGAAGCTCATATCAGCTTTCCTGATGGGACCAAGAAAGTGATTCCTCTGGATGGCGCCGGAACGATGCGCACGGGGATGTTCATGGTTCCCGATTATGTCCCGTCCGGGATGGTGACGATTTCTGTTTATAACGACGGGAGGCCCTTAGGGACGATCAACGCGCGGGTTGCCGACCGCGGCGAAATGAGAGGACCGCTCAACATATTCTTAAGTAATCCGCAATTTCAACCTTATGAGCTTGTCAAGCTGGACGTGGAAACCAGTTGGCCGTTAGTCACGATCCCGAAAGCCGAATTGCTTTGGGAAGGCGGTTCTTTAAAGATCACTCTGACCGGCCAGGTCCCGGGCAACAGGTTTACCGGCGAATTCATGGCTCCCAGAACCACGATTACCCGCGGAAGGGTCGAGGTCCGCGACGCTCAAGGCGCTTTCCTTGGGGAGTTTATGCTTGATCGCGGCCCCGAGGGTAAAGGGGAAGTTATTGTCACGCCTATGCCGCCTGTCATCGGCCAGCCTTTATCCGTTAAAGTCATCGCGCCAACGGTTGTGAACAGCGCGCCGAAGATGCGTTTGATTTTCACAGACGGGAATCCTGTTGAATTGAATGCTTACGGGCCTATTCCCGGCAACACGTTTACGGCTTCGCTGGCCCTTCTTGAGAGGCCACTTAGCATGATCGAGATTGTTCATGAAGGAGTGGTGGTCGAGAGCATTCCTGTCGCATATTTATCGGCAGCAAGTTTTGATTTTGTTGTGGATGTCCTGGACCCGATGCTTATGCCGTGCGACATCTCAGATGTCATCGTTAGGTCCAACAGCTATGTTCCATTCACGCCGTATTTAAGCGTCGATTTTAACGGGCGCGTCATGGATGTCCCGTTATCGAAAATATCGCCAACGGAATTTCTTGGAAGAATGAGCGTTCCTTGCGATGTGCAATTCAGCAATTACAATATGCGCGTTTTTGACCCTCAGGGGAAATTGCTGTGGCAGCGTAACTTTGTTTCTGATATGGCGGCTGCCGGCATGCTCAGATTAAATGTGATGCCGATGGATGCCGTTTCTGTCCAACTCTCGTGGGACATGATCAGCGGTGTCGATGGTTATGAGATCCGTTACGGCGAGACGGCCGCGTTGGGCCGGACCGCCTTTGCCGGCAATGTCTCCAACTACACGATTTCTAATCTCTTAACGGGCAAAGTCTATTACTTTATGGTCGCGGCCCGTAAAGGTTATCAGGATATCATGGTTTCTAATGTGATCAACACAATCATCGGCGGAACGACCCTTGAATTGAGCGTCAACTACAATGTCATGGATAATGATGTCCAGCTGTTCTGGCAGGAATACCCCGGGGCAGATAAGTACCGTGTCCAGTGGGGAACGGCCGTTGGGGCGTATCCCAATATGTTCGACGTTTCAGGGAACAGTTATTTTATTCCTGATCTTTCCCTGGGCAGCAATATTTACCTGAAGGTCAAAGCGTTAAAATACGGCCAGGTCATCGGCGAAAGCAGGGATATCTTCGTTCATATCGAGGAGTTCATGGCGACGGGAGGGGAGATCTATTTTATTCCGGATCCTCCCATGGTCGGACAGTATTTATCGATCAACATGCATTTCTTCCAGGACCTTCCGTTCGTTCCGAATGTCATGGTCCGTCTGCAGGACAGGGATGTGACCTTGACCCCGACCGGGCAATTCAGGGACTACGAAACGTTCCTGACAGGCGCCGCTTTTGACTCCCCGATCATGGCGGTTGATGTCCTGGACCCGCAGGGGAGGATCATTGCCAGCAGGAGCCCCTCGGCGGGGACTTATGGAGGGGCAATGGTCCCGGTCGAGCTGTTGCCGGATCCGCCAATGATCGGAAACAGTCTGCGCGTGAGAGTGAATTTCCCTGATCAGGTTCCGTTTACGCCGAGATTGTTCGTCGAGTACGCGTCCGGGACAAAGGAGTATAATTCCAATCAGGCTCCTTATTTGTTCATGTATGAATGGTATATCCCCGTAGCGGATATGAACTCGTCCATTCTCTATATGAAAGTCGTAAATCCGAATACCGGCGCAATACTGGGTGACCGTTCATTTGGAGGTGTTTACGGTGATGTTTACGCTAATGTGCCGTTTATTGTTTCACCTAATCCTCCTATTATCGGTCAGCCAGTCAGTATGACTTTAAATATTGATACGGTTGTTTCGATGGCTCCAAAATTAAAGATCTATTTTAGTAGCGGGATGCAGGAAGTCAACATGGCCGGGACATTGCCCGGACAATATTTTACATACGATATCGGCAGTTTGAGTTCATTGATATCAAAAATCGATATTGTTGATCCTATGACAAATATTGTCAAACACACTTGGAATCCAGGCGTCGCAGCCCCGACTTCGTGTGTCATCAATGTACCGAATGACCCGCCTCTGGTTGGGCAACTCCTGCAAGTGACCGCTCAATTCCCTGGAGCTATTTCCTATACGCCGAAAGTCCGTGTCTATTTGACCAACGGCATGGTGAAAAATTACACATTCCCTCAAGGCCCGGGCTTAAGCACATATGAGATATCCATTCCCGCGGCCGATATTAATGCTGGTGTCAGCGAGATAGAGATTTGGAACGATACGGATACTGTGATACTAGGGGAACGGTTTTTTGGAACCATGACGGTGTTTGTGCAGGAATTAAACGTTATTCCAATGCCTCCAATCGTCGGCCAAAGCCTACAGGTCCACGTTGCCTTCAATACCACTCTTGGATTTACGCCAAAATGGCGGCTTTATACAATTGGCAACGTATATGAAGGCATTTTCAGTCAGGGTTCTGGACGCAGCATTTATGACCAGACGATCCCATCCAGTTATTTAAGTTCCAAGGCCACGGAACTTGAAATAACCAACGACATGGGCAATGTTATTTCCGATGGAGAATTGTTTTTTGTTTATCCGGAGGACTTCACCTGTACGATAGCGTTAAGTCCTTCTACTCCGGCTCCATATACTTCTTTAACAGTGACAGCGAATTATGAGTCAGCCAATGTCCCGACATATATCCCGTGGGTGTTTATTGATTTTGTAAATGGCGGGGTATGGGACCAGGCATTTCCGCAGGCAGCCGGTATGACGCAGTATTCCATGACTATACCGTACACTAACATTACGGATAACGTCCTGAGAATAGGTGTTGGAGATAATGTCAATGATACAATCGATTGCGGACAAGAATTCGCGGTCAGCGGTCTTCATGTTGATCTTTATGTCAGTCCAGATCCGCCTGATCCCGGAGTCAGCCTCACGGTAAATGCAAACTTTTCCAGTAACACAGCATTCAGGCCTGAACTGGTGATCGAATTTAGCAATGCAACACGCAAGTACTTCATGCACCCGAACCAGGGCCTTATGAATTACCAGTGGACGATCCCCTCTTCAGAGATCACGAATCTCGTCGATCGCATCTATATCGAAGATGATCTCGGCAATGAGCTCATGGATGACCTTGTCTACACCGGTGAACCGCAGTTTGAAATTACATACATTGGTCAGGAGACGTCGAACCAGATTGAAGTCTGCTGGGTTTATGACGACTGGATCGATCAATATAAGATCTTCTATGGAACGGCATCGGGCAATTATAACGGTGACGATTCACCGGTCATCGTTTCAGGGGTATCGTGTTATATATTGGGGAGTTACGAGGATCTCCTGACGAACACGACCTATTATGTTAAGGTAGAGGCCTATGATGCCGGCAATTTCATGTTCGGTAGCCAGGAAGAGCCGGTGGTTCTCTCCACATCGGTTGTGGAATATCCAACAGGGCTTTCTACTCAGCTCACGGGGGTCTCCGGGGAGATCAAGGTGTTTTGGAACAATGTTCCCGATGTTGACGGTTACCGCGTTTATTACGGAAGGAATCCTCAGACATATAACGAGAGTGGCTCGCCGTTAGAGATTAATGAGCCGACAGCAACCAACGCGGTGATTCACAGCCTCTTCAACGATGTTTTGTATTACATAACGGTCGAGGCCTATATCGGGACCGTGGAAAGTAATAATCCCAATGAAGTTTCCACGTATGCCGGGGCAGGAAGCGGAGGAGGGACGCTTGAAGCCAGCCCAATGGTTTTGAACGAGTCCGGAAATGCCGGGAGCAGCATACCGCAGCGGACCGTAACGATCACCAATAATGGAACGACAGCAGCCAATGTTAGGGTAAAAGCGGAAGACTTGGTATATAGCACGTATCATATCCCATACACAAACTACAGCTTTTCCCCGACATCAACTAGTATTGCTGCAAGTGGTGGCTCAAATAATTTTACGGTCGGTTTATACATTCCTAGTGGAGTAAGTAACGGCCTCTATGCCGGGTCCATACAGTTCTATTCGGACCTTGATGCGGATATGTACCGCGATGACGGTGAGCCGTTTGCCAACGTCAGCGTTTCGCTGACCGTTTCAAGCGTGGACCATTTTCGGATCACGGCCGATGGAACCTTATCAACGATGGGCGATCCGATCTTCGTGACATTAAGAGCCGAAGATAGCAGCAATAATATTGTCACGTCATATGACACAAGTGTGCCGATCGAAGTCAGTGAGTCACCCAATGGTAAAATTCCGAACAGTTGGATATTGTCGCTAAACGGCATTCCGGGTGGGCCGAGTTCAAATTCGGTTGTAATGTATGACGGTATAGGCAACTTTACTGTAGATGCCCAGGAACCGGAAGAATTGCAGATTGATGTTCTTGCCGGGGCAACGACATTGGGAGATCCTTTGAACCTGGAATTCTTGCCGAAGGCATCAGGCAGCCCTTCTCCGGATGAATTTGCGATTGTTGCGCCTACAACAGCAGCCGCAGGGGATGGGGCAAATGATGGAGCGTTGATTTGGGTTGCCGCGGTAGATGATAGCGGGCAAGTGGTTACTGGCTATTATGGGACAGAAGTCAGTTTCGTTGTGACTAATTTCCCTTCGGGGATTGTGACATTTTTACCGGTCACCTACTTTTTGCAGGATATAGATAATGGACAATGTTCCGTCAAGCTTAAAGATGACACCGCTGGCGATTCAGTTACTTTTCACGCGACAGATGGCGTTTATAGCTCAGCTGACATTACTGTTAATTTTGCCGGCGTTAATAAATATCTGGTGTATAGCGGAAGCAGTGCGGATACTTACTTTAGCTCGGATGTGTCAACGATCAAGTTCACTCTTCGTGCCGCTGACAGCAGTGACAACATCATACGGTCCTATAACGAGGCGGCGACATACATGCTTGTTTCAGGGGATGCCCTTGGTAATTCCTATATAACGCCGAGCAGTATTATTTTTAACGACGGTATAGCGGAATTTACTTTAAATAACAGCGATACGCCTGATACGATTGTGTTTAAGGTTGAAGAGGTGGAAAACAACGGGATCGGAACCGAGGTGGGGGATATTACGGTTGATTTTGAGGATTCAGGCCCGCCTCCGGAAATTGTGCGTGTTGAAATGGACACGCCTTGGATCGTGCATGTTTATTTCAGTGAAGATATTGAATCTTCGTCTGGAGGCGAGGAAGCCAATTATAATGTCGCTGGAGGCTGGGGGAACACGATTAACAAGGTCTGTTGGTATGGCGATAATGTTACCCTGCATCTTTCGTCTATACCCGGCGGAGTACTTGGTTACACCTTTACCTTATATGTGAAAAATGTTAAAGACCAAGATGGGGTATATGTGGGGGGCGCGGTGGAGACACCGATTAGTTACAATAACATAAGGGTGCCGGATGTTGATTATCAAGGCATTGCCGGTCCGATCAGTGACTGGTTTGAAATTCAGGCCTCAGACACCACGCCTTCGGTTGGCGATACCGTTCATGTAACGGTTTACCATAAGAACGTTTGCGGTTATCTTTCAGGCAGTAACTATGACAATAGAAACTCGGATGTTTCAAGTGTTAGTATAGTATATACCGGCACTCAATATTTGTCCGGTAGTCAACCGTCGAGCGTTTCTATGAGTGACGGAAGGGCCGATTTTGATGTCCAAATTATCGGTTCCGGAGGATCCGTTACGATATCCGCATCAGGCGGGTCGCCAACGGTTAACACGACGCAAATAGCAACTTTGACGATTAATTAAAGAAGAGAATACGAAAAAGGAAGGGGACAGTTCCTTAAGGGAACTGTCCCCTTATTGATTAACAAACCGACGCCGGGGGTCGGTTTAAGCCTTCATGTAAAATACGCCCGGAAAAGGCTCCTCAGTTCCTCGATGTTCCCTTCCGAAATGGTCAGGTTGATCTGCTGGGCGAAACAATCAAGCTTGATGAGTGCGTTGAGATTGGCGTCTTCGACGGTAGCTTCCCGGAGCCTGGAACAGAAGGCTTTATTGACCACGTTGATATCTTCATAGAGTTTGGTGAAATTTTTAAGCTCCCAGTCGGGAGTCCTTCCGGCTTTGACCGCGAAATATTGCGACAACAAATATCTGCCCAGGGACCGGTAAACGGTCTCTTTGTTTGAAGCGAAGGGGAGATGGTGCCGCACGAGCGGTTTGAGCTTCCCCAGGATGGGGCAGCCGCTGGATGCCATGATCAGCCCCATCAGGGAACTGATGCCGGCGGTGGCGGGCAGGCGGGCCGAGTAATTGCGCTCGGCCGTCTTGACCATGATGTTTGCTTCCTTGATGGACGTCATCTTCTTAAAGAATTCAATCGTTTCGGACACTCCCGCGGCGGCGGGGCAGTGTTTGAATTTTTTATCCTCCAGCGGGCAGTTCGGGCATTTGTGGCATGTCAGCTCTGTCCAGGCGGGCGGCGAATTCTTTTTGCTTCCGACGGGCCTCAAGGATTGGCGGTCCAAGTCAAGGGTAAACTCCTTGAAATCGTTATTATCGAAACTGAAACTGTATTGAAATGTGATCTTCTCGCCGGTATCTTCGGGCTGGTTTTTGGGGTCAAGAAGCTTGTTTTCCTCGAATTCCCTGTTGAACAAGCTCTCCACCGAGAAGAACGCGTCGTCGCTTAAGGACATGCTGATATAAGACGCGAACGAATCAAGCTGCAGGAGGGCGCTTAAAGCGTAATTTTGAGCGCTGACTTCCTGCAGGCGTTCGCGGAAGCACATGTTGACGGTCTCGATGGCTTCATACAGGACCTTCAATTCTTGAAGCTCCCAGTCCGCTTTCTTTCCTTGACGGGAAAGGAGATATTGCGCGATCAGGTAATTCGAGATGGAGCGGTAGGTCGTCTCGATGGTCGTCGCGAACGGCAGATGAAAACGGGCCATGGGGCGCAGATGGTCCATGATCGGGCAGCCGCTGGCGGCCATATAGATTCCCAGGAGGGAGAACGCGGCTGTTTTAACATCGACGTTCTTGCTGAACGTGCGTTCGGGGGTCTCGATGTGGACATCGACCTTTTTGGAGGCTTGAGGTTTGCAGAAATATTCGACGATGTCGCAAATCTTAACGGCGATCGGGCAGTAAGGGTGCTCTTTTTCGTCTAGCGGGCAGTTGACGCATTTCTGGCATTGCAGCTTTGTCCACTCCGGATAGGAATCTTTGGCATCCTGGATAATATCGAGCGTCTGGCTGCTAAAACGGATCGGAAACGCGCGTTCGGTCCCCTCGGAATATTTCAATTTATAATTAATGGTCCAGGTGTCTGGACTTTGCGCTGCGGTCATGTCCGGATTTCCTTTAATAATGAGTGATGGCTGTCACGATTGTTCACGGATGTTTCTGATTCTATCTCTTTTCCGCCTTTTTTTCAATCGAATAAAAGGAATTAACCATAACCCCACCTGCGCGGAGGGATGGCAGGCCGGGGGATTCCCAGGGATTCCCATCAAGAGTATTGCTCTTTTTGCGGTCTGTGTTACAATGGCTGTGTTCTTTCAGCTGCATTTTCCGGATGTTGGGCAAAACGCCTTTTAAAAATAAAACAAATCTTAATAATAGACAAGGAGAAGGGTATGGCTTTAAACAGCGTGAATATCATGGGAAACCTGACGAGGGACCCGGAGTTGAAGTACACAAACTCGGGGAAGTCCGTATGCAATTTGTCCATCGCGAATAACCGCGTTTATACAAGCGGCAAGGAAAAAGTAAACGAAGTGTCTTATTTCGATGTTGAGGTGTGGGGTGCGGTTGCCGAAAACTGTGCCAAATATTTATCGAAGGGCAGCGGCATTATCGTGGAAGGCCGCCTCAGACAAGACCGATGGGAGAAAGATGGTAAAACACAGAGCCGTGTCAGGATTGCGGCCAATAGTATTCATTTTCTGCCCAAGAGGGGGGAGGCCGCGGGAAGGCAGCCTGAAGCCGATGTTGAGACCCCGAAAGAACCGGAAACTTCAGAGACCGTTGCGTGGGATGAACAATAAACCATCCAGGCCCCCGAGGCCCGGGTTGTTTTGGGATAGGGACTTTGGCCGGTTTGTCGAGCCGGTCGGCATTTTATGTTTCATGGCCGCTGGGTGTTCGGTGATGATCTGGGGGTTGGCTAAGATTCATGCGGAAGGAGTTTAAACCCAAACCGTCTAAATAAGGAAGAAAATGGGTCCTAGGAAATATTTAAGTTTGGTACTTGTGTTTATAATCGGCTGCACGACTTCGCTTGCTGAAAATGTTAAATCCATTTCCAAGCGTTACGAAGAGGTTGTTGCTGAAGACGGCATCAGCCAGGAAGAGGCCAAGACGATCGCTCAGAAGCAGCTGATCAAGGAAAATGTCGTTGATTTATATGAGCTTTCAAAGCCGCAGATTTTAGACGATATTGCCGACCTTCCGAACCACCAGGATTATTGGTTTATCTTCTTTAAAGAAAAAAGGCCCAGCAGCATCCCGTTTATTTTTATGGTCCTCATCCATCAGGAGACCGGCAAGATAAAATTCGCTGATGATTATAATGAGGAAAAGAAGTGGATCCTGGAAGCCGCGTTGTTGCGGTAAATAATAACAATGATTAGTGTTAAGGCTAAGCAACTTGGCAATTTTTTAATGCCCTCCAGTCTCTTTTAATCTAAAACAATAGGATAGAATTTGTCAGATGTGCCGGGACATCAACTCGAACAGTCCGGATTTGGTCTTGCAGTTAAGGATCTCATCCCGGTTTTTCTGATCAATGAGGAACCGGCTGATTTCAGACATGGCCTGTAAATACGGCTGGGGGTTAAGCTGGGGGATTAATGTCAGGATGAATATCTTTGAAGGTAATTTGTCCAGCGAAGCGAAATTAACGCCTGCCGGACTGATCCCGATGGCGACGGTTAATTGGTCGACACTTTTGGTTTTGGCATGGGGGAGGGCGATCCCGTCTTGCATGCCGGTCGACATCGTCGCTTCTCGTTCCCACAAGTCCCGCAGGATCTGGTCTTTCACGGAATATTTTATCTGTCCCGCGTAAACGAGGAGGGCGACCAGTTCCTCGAGAATCTCTCTTTTGGTTCGGCCCTTGAGATTTGTTTCCACGGCCAACGGAGAAAGGACATTCTTCCCTTTTGGACTCTGGGCTTGAATGCCGTTTTCCGTTTCAAAGATCTTTCTTCCGATCTTTTCGGTCTCGGTAAGGCTCTGAAGGTGCTTCATGTATTGCTCGACATCCGCGATCACTTCATAAAAGAGCGTGTGGATAAAAGCGGCATCCTGCGCCAGGCAGTCGAATATGAGGGCTTGGGGCATGTGCGTTAATGTGATAAAGGACTGGTTTTTTCGGATATTGAACATCCTTTTTTCAAGCCCTACCCTGTGGATAAAGAAACCTTCGCTGTCAAAAACCGCAAGGACCTTACTCAAGAGGAGCTCGGCGGTCTGCGGATTGGGCATGGCAAACCGGATCGTCTTCAGTTCTCTCTTGGCCGGAGTTTCTTTTCGCAGAACTGGTTTGGGGGAATCAATCAGTTTGTCCAGGATCGGCGGCGTGATGAGCGTTGTCAGAAAGGTCATAATTAAGGCGACACTGAAAATCTCGTCGTTAATGAGCCCCGAAGACAACCCGATCCCGGCAACGATCAAAGCAACTTCCCCTCTGGGGATCATGCCGATCCCGATGCGCGTGGCGCCGCGGAAATTAAAATTCAGAAACAAAGCGGGGAGGCCGCACCCGATCAGCTTGCTTAACATGGCAAAGACAACGTAAATTAGCCCGAAGGCGAGGATATGCGGGGAGAGCGTTTTTTCCAGGTTGATGAGCATGCCCATGACACAGAAGAAGACGGGTACAAAGAATTTTTTCATCATCTCGAGCCTCTCGAGGATCATGAGCGAGAGGTCTGTTTTCGACAGGGAAAGGCCCATGATATAAGCGCCGATGATCATGGCCAGACCTGATTTTTCAAAAATCCCGGACAGAAGCAAAGTGAGGGCGAAACTGATGACGGAAATCATCTCCGGGCTTTTGATTTTCTTAAGCAAGTGGCTGATACTGTTGGCGTAGTACAGGCCGAGGGCCGTGAAGACGAGCCAAATGCCGACGGCTTTCAACGTGATCAGGGAAACCCTCTGCCACTCGACGTGTCCGCTTTTGGACATCCCCAGGACGATGGCAAGCGTAATGATCCCCAAGATGTCATCGATGACGGCGGCGGACAGGATCGTCACCCCCTCGGGAGAATTCATCTTTCGTTTCTCTGAAAGGATGCGGGCGCTGATACCGACGGAAGTTGCCGTCGAAATCACGCCCAAGAATAGCGGGAAGGGATGAAAGAATCCGTAGTGATTTCCGAGAAATCGGTCGGATAAAAAAACGCCTAAGAAATCTCCAGCCAGAAAACTTACGATAACGCCGAAAATGCCCACAAAAAGCGAGGCCAATGAAAACCGGAGGAAAGATTCGATGTCGGTTTCAAGGCCGGAGAGAAACAGAAGCAGGATGGACGCGATCGTGGCAATGCTGTATAATTCCACGGAAACAGGGAAGGTTTCCTGTAACGGGAAAAGGCCTTGTTCGAAGCCCAGGAAGGGAATCTTCCCGAGAAAATAAGGGCCGATGACAACGCCGGCAAGTATCTCGCCAAGAACCGTCGGCAAATTCCATTTGTTGAAACACAGCCCCCCGAGCCAGGCCGCGAAAAGAATAGCGCTTAATTGGAAAACCAACAGGCTTGTTCGGTTGATAAGATCCGTTCCGCCGGCCGTTTCAGCGGCATGAAGTGGGCCGCATAAAACCATCAGGCCGAAAAGGGTAAATAAGAATATCAGATGAAGCTTTTTCATGTTTGAGTGATAACATGTATGTCTAAATTAAGATTAAAAAAAGCCTAACACATCCTATAATGGTGTGAGCGATCAACTCATAACCATCACAAAACAAGGA
>JAFGFL010000040.1 GCA_016931055.1 Candidatus Omnitrophota bacterium
TAAATTACAATATTTGCAATGGTACAGTTACTTAAAAAACCAACTCTAAAACCAACACTTTTAAACTAATATGCCCATTCTGACACCCCATCGTTAAACAATGGGGTGGAAGAATCCAGCCAGTCGAGATCCTTCGGCCTTGCGGCCTCAGGATGACAGGAAGATTAGAAATGATGAAAGATTGGGACAAAAGACTGAATTTAGTGCGGGAGTTGGTCATGAAGGACTTGAAAACCCGTTACTCGCGGCCAGCCTTAGGCTTTTTCTGGGCCTTTTTATCGCCGCTCTTCATGGTATTGGTCTTTTATATTGTCTTTGGCCTGATCTTGAGGGTCAAGACCGAAGGCGTCCCTTTTGTTCTCTATTTGATGAGCGGCGTATTTCCATGGCTATTCTTTCAAGACAGTATTATGAAGTCGGTTACCAGCCTTATGGATAATCGGAATCTGATCAAGGAATCGAATTTCCCGCATTGGTTAATACCGGTTTCTATTGTCCTGGCAAACGGGATAAGCTTTTTGCCTTCGCTGGGAATATTGATCGTTGCCGTCGTATTTATCTCAAGAGGTGTGCCGGCCTTTTTTCTCTTGTTGCCGGTTATCTTGACCATTTATCTCATGGTGGCCGTGGGGATATCCGTGATATCTTCCATCCTTTACGTGAAATGGAGAGATACCAAATACATATTAGAAACGATTTTGCTGGCATTGTTTTACTCAACGCCTGTATTTTACCCTCTTAACATCGTCAGAGGTTCGTTCAACTCTTTTTGGTTTAACGTCTATGCCTATAACCCTTTTGTCGGCATGCTTAATTTATATAGGTCCGTGATCTTAAAAGGTTTTTATCAATCCCTTAAGGCGGAGGTGGCCATAAGCAGCTTTACCGTTATTCCGGCTTGTTTTGGG
The DNA here is from genome assembly GCA_016931055.1 of Candidatus Omnitrophota bacterium. Taxonomy (GTDB): domain Bacteria; phylum Omnitrophota; class Gorgyraeia; order Zapsychrales; family Zapsychraceae; genus 2-02-FULL-52-10. Next base: position 909 of record JAFGFL010000040.1, read on the forward strand.
ATCTTGGTTTTGTGGCTCGGTTTCTATTTCTATAAAAAGAGCAGGAACAATATCAATGACCACTTGTCCTATTAATGCAGCGGTGAAAATAGACCAGCGAATAAGCCATCAAGCTGTCGTTATAAAAGGATTAAGCAAACAATACCCCTTGGCCAGGAGAACCGGCAAGAGAGAAGGCGGTCTTGAAGATTTTTGGGCATTAAAAGATATTGACTTCGATGTTACTGCCGGCGAGATCATAGGAGTGATCGGCAGGAACGGGGCCGGCAAAACGACGCTTTTAAATATTATTGCCGGAGTGCTATCGCCGACGAGCGGCCAGGTCGGCGCCAATGGCCGAATATTAGGGCTTTTTAACTTAGGGGTAGGTTTTCAGGATGAATTGACCGGTCGGGAAAATGTTTTTCTTAACGGAGCGATCCTGGGAGCCTCTAGAAGAGATTTGGAAAACAAATTGGGCTCTATTATAGGGTTTTCCGAGCTGGGCAACTTTATCGATATGCCTTTAGGCACTTATTCCCAGGGGATGCGCCTTCGGTTGGGATTCAGCATCCTGGTCAACTTGGATTTTGACATCTTAGTGATTGACGAAGTGTTGGCGGTCGGTGATGCGCTTTTCCAGAGCAAGTGTTTTGAGCGCTTAATGGATTTTAAACGCGCCGGGAAAACACTGGTTATCGTCACTCAAAGCATGGACTTGATAGAGAGACTCTGTGATAGGGCGGCTCTTCTGGATCATGGCCGCTTACTGTTCTGCGGGAATCCGGTTGAAGGTATCCATAAATATCAGTCTTTGTTAAACACAGAAAAGTTTTTTGTCGGCCGACATTCTAAAGAGACCGGTTTGGTTGAAAATACTAAGAAGTGGGCAGAGGACGCGTCTCATTGGGGCAGGGATTTGGGGACTAAGGAAGTTATTATTGAGAAAGTTGAGATGCTTGATAGGTTCGGATTGAGGTGCGCACGGATAAAAAGCGGGAAGAGATTAAAGATTAAAGTGAGTTTCAGAGTGAAAAATGAAATTAAAGACCCGCACTTCGGCATAGCTATATTTAGAAATGATGGGGTTTATTGTTACGGGCCAAATACACGATTTGATAAGCATGAAATCTTTGAGTTAAAGCCTGGCAGCGGTTTTTTTGCTTTGGATTTGCATAAACTTCTGCTTGCTACCGGAGAATACCGTCTATCGATAGCCGTATGGGATAAAAATGAAACATTGGCATTTAATTACCGGGACGGCTATTACAAGTTTAGTGTTGTTGGGGATCAAAATCCTCACAGAGAGCTTTTGAACATGCCGTTTTCGGGTCCTTCGATGGATGGTAACGGCACAATGAAGGCAAGAATAGATTTGGACTCTTTGATGGATTATTGGAACAAAAAAATAGAAAATGATTTCGTGTCCGTGGAATCCGTTAAGTTGTTGAATGGCAACGGCGAAGAGAAAGATGCTTTTATGACCAATGAACCTGTGAAGTTGGCCATTCAGTTAAGGGATGACGCGGCTCTCAGCAAAGATTCTTTATTTTGGGCCGGCATATACAGAGACGATGGTGTTTATTGCCAGGGAATAGTGCATGAATTGCGGGATAACAAAATCGCCGCGATAAAATTTCCTGCGATGCGCTTGCTGCCGGGCGGGTACAGGATTTCTTTTGGCGTTTGGGATACCGTGCAGCGGAAATTTATTTTATGTCATCACGGAGTTTGCCTTTTTCGGATGGTGTTCGATAAGGAGGACCATGGGACAATTTATATGGAACATGCATGGAGATATCAATTGCCCAAAGAGGAGAAACTAAAATGAACAAGAACGCGCCGTATGTAAGTTTAATAACCGTTAATTATAACGGTCAAAGGTTTCTTAAAAAATATTTTGATTCCTTGCATAGTTTAAAATATCCGGCCGAACGCTTAGAAACGATCATGGTGGATAATGGTTCTAAGGATAGCTCTATAGATTATGTTCGTAAGAATTTTCCGCGGGTAAAAATTCTAAAGAATGATGTGAATAATTATTGCAGGGCAAATAACCTGGGGATAAAGAAAGCCAAGGGGCAATATATCGGATTAATCAATAACGATACAGTTCTTAAGAATGATTGGCTGGCGGAACTGGTTAATTTTATGAATAGGGATAAGTCCATTGGAGCCGTTACCGGTAAAATTTTATTTCCTGACGGAAAAATCCAGGGAGCGGGGCATTTTGAGCTTCCTAACTTTTATTGGTCAGATCGTGGGTTTAAGGAAGAAGAACACGGCCAGTATGATCAATGCGAGGAAGTAGTTAGTATTTCTCACTGTGCTTCTCTTTATCGGAAAAAATGCCTGAAAGACATTGGATTACTTGATGAGGATTTTGGCTTTTATATGGAAGATGTTGACATGTCTATCAGGGCAAAGGAAAAGGGTTGGAGGTTTTTTTATGTGCCTCAAGGCATCGTTTATCATGAGTTCCACGGTACGGGAAATGAAGATTTGGCAGAATTTTATTGTGAACGAAACAGGCTGATGTTGATTGCGAAGCACTATCCGCACAAACTGGCCAATGAGCTTTTTGGAAGAGGATATTTTACATTAATGGGGCAGAAAGACGAGCTAATGAAGATTCTGCCTGAAATACTGATCAAAATGCTTAAGCATTATGATTATCAAACATTGATGGAATTGTTGCCCGGGATATTTGCAACCCTGGGCAAAATCTTAAATTTGGAAAAAGACACTTTGGTGAAACAAATGGATGTATTGCGAAACGATTTATGGCAGAAAGAACAGCTTTTTAAACAGCAGGACAAAGAAACGATCAGTTTAAGAGAGGCTATTCAGCAAGTTAATCAAATGCTTTCTTGCGAAAAAGACTCCTTTGTGGCTTTAACAAGCCGAACTCAGGATCAGCAGAAGCAGCTGGAGGCGAAGGACACCCAGCTACAGAAGATTCAGGAAAAGATTCACGAAGAAGAACTCAGGTTAGAAAGTTTAACAAGATTAATTCAGGAACAGCAGATACAGCTTCAGGTGAAAGAAACTCAACTTCAAGAAATTCAAAAATATGTTGGGGAGAAAGATATTCGGTTGGAAAACGTAACAAGACTGGCACAAGAGCAGCAGAAGCAGTTGGAGGCGAAGGAGGCCCAGTTGCAGGAGATTCAGAAGGAAGTTCATGGGAAGGAAGATCAGCTTGAGGGTTTAACAAGACAGACTCAGGAACAGCAGAAGCGGTTGGAGGTGAAGGAAGCCCAGCTGCAGCAGATTCAGAAGGAAATCTATGAGAAGGAAGACCGGTTAGAGGGCTTAACAAGACAGACTCAGGGGCAGCAGAGACAGATTCAGGATCAGCAAAGACGGTTAGAAGAGAAAGAAGCGCGCCTTGATGAACAGGAAGATTGTTTGACCTACCAAAATCTACGACTTGAGAGTTTAAAAAAGCAAACCCAGGAGCAGCAAGTTTTCCTGGATCATAAAGAAGGCCGAATACAAGAGTTAAATGCGCAGATAAATAATATTTATAACTCAGAAACCTACAGGTTTTTAGTACAGCCTTTATGGTGGGTGTGTTCCTTCTTCAAGTTTGCCAGGGGGCCTGTTCAACAGTTGAAAGGCCTGTTAGCTCGGAAGGTGTTTAAAGGCAAATTAAGCTTGGGATTGTTCTCAGCCGAATCGAACACGGCCATATATGGCAAGCCGAATCATTATACCTTGAAGGTAACCAATGGAGATGTCACGGATCATCAAGTCAAGGCGGTCATCGATATCTACAGTTACGATGATGTGGCATCTAATAAGCATTATGGGTATTTTGCAATCGAATTAATTTGCCGCGCACAATCATCCATGGAATTGAATGTTGAGTACGATTGGATCGACCGGGCTAGGTTTATTTTGGATGGCTCCTCTTTGAAAACTCACGATTTGTGGAAGGGGAATCTGGACCAACAACAGCTTTATAAGGTTAACGCGCTTTTGTATTGTCCTCAGTCACAAGTACATGATCAGATAACCCTTATCCAGAGACTAAAGAAATGAAAGTTGTTAATATCATCCAGCGGTATCCTCCTGCCATCGGAGGTTCGGAGAAATGGTGCCAGGAAAATTGTCAATTTATGGCCAAAAAGGGCATGGAGGTGAAAGTTCTTACAACCGATCTTTATCAAATAGAAGACTTTTTTAAAAATGTGGACGAAAATCAAATGTCATTTAAATTTGGAAGACTCGAGTATGACGGCAGGGTCTTGGTCAAAAGATACAAGACGACCCGTTTCCCGGAATGGTGTTATCGAATATTTACTTCCCCCCTGTGGAGCAAGACTGTCTTGGGATTGTTTTTTCACAGTCCGCATTCCTGGCGAATGTACCTCCACTTGCTTAAAGAAATCCGCGATGCTGATTTGGTTCATCTGCATACACTCCCCTATTTTCACAATTTTGTCGGTTTAGGGGCGGCAAAATTATTGGGGAAAAAAATCATATGTACCCCGCATTTCCATTCCGGCCATCCGCACTATGAGAGAAAAATGAATTATTGGCTGCTTCGTCAATGCGACGGCGTTTTAACGGTCAGCAAGACGGAAAAGATTTATTTGGAGGCAAAAGGGATTCCTCCAAAGAAGTTGTTTGATAGCGGAAACTGGATCAATGCGGAACTGTATCAAAAAAGAGACTTTCCACAATTCAAGAATGACTTATTCCTGAAATATCAAATACAAGAAGGGAATAAAATCATCCTTTTTATTGGGAAAAAATATTTTCATAAAGGATTGGATACGTTAATGGAGGCCGTCAATGATCTGAACGCGGAAGCTCCTTTTAAGACGTTTCTTTTCTTGGTCGGCCCAGGGACGGAGGAATTTAATGCCTATTACAATTGCCTGCAAAGCGAAGAGAAGAAATATATCATTGACCTAGGGGTTATTCCCCACCAGCAAAAAGTCAACCTGTTGCATCTGTGCGATTTACTGGTGTTGCCCTCAAAGTTTGAGGCCTTTGGCATCGTTTTTTTAGAGGCTTGGGTCTGCGGTAAGCCGGTCATAACATGTCCATTTCTGGCTTTCGAAGAAATTGTCGGTGATGCTGGGTTGTTTTCTGAATTCGGAGACAAAAAGGGACTGAAAGACAAAATGAAAACAGTCCTGAGTGACGAGGCTCTGGCTCGTCAATTAGGGGAAAATGGAAGAAAGAGGGTTTTAAACAAATTTCTTTTTCACCGAATCAGTCATAGGATATATGATTGTTACGCTTCAGTCAGAAACCATAAGAAGAAAATTCTGTTTGTGAGTCATTTGTTCCCGCCTCATTTCATAGGAGGATCGGAGCTGGTGGCCTACCAGCAGGCCATGGAACTCAAACGCAGGGGGCATGAGGTCGAGGTCTTCTGCGGAAAATTAAACAACCAAGCCAAACAGTATGAGTTGACGACAGAGAGAGGCCCCTTGAAAATTACCAGAATTAATCTGCATCAGGCTGACTTCGACCATCTCTTGCAAGCCAATGTTGATAAGGAAGGGATTCGACTTGCCTTCAACCCCCTTTTGGATGAATTTTCGCCGGACATCGTTCATTTCCACAATATCTATTCGCTCGCTGCTAAAATAATTGATGATTGCCATGACCGGCATATTCCCATGGTTATGACCCTGCATGACTATTGGCCGATTTGCCCCAAGAATATTGCTGTCAACGACAGCGGCAAGTTTTGTCCCGTTGATGACATGAGCTGCTTGGGCTGCCAAGTGGCCCTCCAGGATCAGGGCCGGGGACCCCTTTCTTTAACCGAAAGAAACCGTTTGTTGAAGACGTCGTTTAACAAAATAAACAGTTTTATTTCACCAAGCCAATATTTAGCGGATGTGTTTTCTAACAGCTGGCTGAAGGAAAAAAGGATTCGCGTGATTCCTAACGGTATTGATCTTAGGCGTTTTAATAAAATGAAAAAGATAAGAAGAAAAAAGAATGGCCCAATCCAGTTTGCCTTTATTGGGTATTTGGCCCGGCACAAAGGAACGGAAAATCTTCTTTTGGCGTTTTCTTTGTTAAAAAACAAAGAGAAGGCCCAGTTGATATTGGCAGGCAAAAGCAGTTCGAAATATTATGAGGATTTAACGGAGCAAATGGCCTTAGGTCGATACATAAGATTTCTGGGCCAAGTTCCAAACAACAGCATTGATCAATTGTACTGTCAAGCGGACGTCTTGGTTTTGCCTTCCTTATGGCCGGAAAATTCTCCCGTGTCCATTATGGAAGCCATGGCGTGCGGGATTCCTGTCATCGCCTCCGATGTAGGAGGCATTAAGGAGCTGGTTGAAGATGGGGTAACTGGGCGGTTATTCCCGTACTGGGATTATGAGCAATTGGCCAAGCACATGGAGGAATTTATCAATAATCCGGGGCAGATGGAACAAATGGGCCAAAAAGGATACGAGAAGGTTCAACGATGGCATCTGGAAAATCAAGTGGATTTAGTCCTGCAAGAATACGATCGGGTCATTCATGAGCATGCTTAGCATATCCTTGATCTTTCCTATGTATAACGAGGAAGAAAATGCAGTCAGAGTGATTGAAGTGGCTTCGCTGGAATTGTCTGCCATCACGCCGGATTATGAGATTATTGCCGTTGATGACGGAAGTATGGATAAGACGAATTTGTTTCTTAAAGATTTAGCTGAACGAAAAAAGAACATTCGATTGGTGCATCATCCGAAAAACAGAGGCCTGGGGGCCTCCTTAAGATCAGGCTTTGCGCAAGCGAGCAAGGAATTGGTTGTTTATTCCGATGCGGACTTTCCTTTTGACCTAAAGGAAATCACGCGGGCTTTAGAATATTTGCAGCGAAAGGATGCCGATGTGTTCAGCGCCTACCGCATAAACAGGAAAGCGGATGGTTTTATCAGGACAGCCTATTCTTTCGTTTATAACCATTTAATAAATTTATTGTTTCATTTGGGCGTCTCAGATGTCAATTTTTCGTTCAAGATATTTAAAAGGGAGGCCCTTCAGGCCTTGCTGCCTGAATTAAAGTCGGAAGGCTCATTCATTGATGCCGAGATGTTGATTGCGGCGAAAAGGAAGGATTTTAAGATAGTGCAACAAGCCATCAGGTATTTCCCCAGGCAAAAAGGAAAATCCACTCTTTCGCGCCCTACGGTTATTTTGAAAATATTAAAAGAAATGTTCGCGTTCTCCGTTAACCATCGTCTTTCTGATTTAAAAAAGGAATTATTGGCGCGTTACCGGAACCTTAATTTATTTCAGCGATTGCATCTCTATTTCAGATACAAGAGCTGCCCGTTTGGAGCGGTTGAACGCTTCGTGCCTAAGGAGGGAGTTATCCTTGATTTTGGTTGCGGGCACGGCTTGTTTACAAATTATTTGGCGATGACTTCTTCCCGTCGCAACATTATTGGCATTGACATTTCGGAACCAAAGATAAAGATCGCACGGAAAGTCACCGACAGCTCCAATATTACTTATGCTCAAAACCAATTGGCAGATATTCCCAATGCGGATTTTAATGCGATCGCGATGGTGGATATTCTTTATCTTCTCCCTTATGCGTTGCAGGAGAAACTTATACGCGATTGCATAAGGCGATTGAAACCTTCCGGCGTATTGGTGGTTAAGGAGATGAGCAAACACCCGACGCTCAAATACTTTTGGAATTATTTTCAAGAAACTCTGGCCGTCAAGATTCTTAAAATAACAGAGGGTAACGGGTTCTACTTTAGAACAAAGGAAGGGTTTGAATCTTTGCTCGGGAATTTAGGCTTAAAGGTGAAAGTCCATGATCTCAGCAGGGGATATTTTTATCCCCATATACTTTTTGTCTGCACCAAAGGATAAATTCATTGATGAAAAAGAAAGTAGTTTTTGTTAATCCTCCTCTTGGGTTAGAACAGCGATACGGCGCTCTGTCGGACGCCGGGGGTGTGGAAATCCCGTTAGGCCTGGTGTATCTGGCAGCTGTTGTCAGGGAAAACGGTTTTGATGCTGGTATCGTTGACTCGCAGGCATTGGGGCTCAACGACCGGCAAACAGTGCAAGCCGTAATGGCCCATCATCCTGATTACGTTTGTCTTACGGCTACGACGCCTACCATCAACAAAGCTGCGATGTTAGGAAGGAATATCAAGCAAGATGGTTTTAAGATTGTAAATATCATCGGCGGATGCCATTTGAGCGCCTTGCCTAAGCAGACAATGCAGGACCATCCCTGTTTTGACTTCGGTGTCATCGGAGAAGCAGAACAAACATTGCCGGAACTTTTAGGCGCGATTGAGAAGAAAGAAGAATTAGAACATGTTGATGGTTTAGCGTATAGGCAAAATGGAGACATTCGGGTTACCAAGCCAAGGGCGAGGATCCGTGAACTCGATGTTTTGCCGATGCCCGCGTTTGACCTGTTGCCGGAGTTAAGAAAACATTATTATTTGCCGATTCAGAATGTCAATAAACTGCCGTCCGTGTCTTTGATTACTTCCCGCGGATGTGCCGGAAGGTGCATCTTTTGTGACAAATCAGTTTTCGGAAATCAGTTCAGCTTTCACAGCGCGGAATACATGGTCCGTATGTTGAACATACTGAAGGAAGAGTACGGCATTAAAAGCGTCATGTTCCAGGACGATAACTTCCTGGCTTTAAAAAGCAGATTGAGGGAATTTTGCGCGCTTTTAAAACAAGCCAATCTGAACATAAGTTGGTCTGCTCAAGCCCGCGTGGACAGCATTGAAAGCGAAACGCTCAAACTGATCAAGGAAAGCGGTTGCTGGCAGTTATCGTTCGGGATCGAAAGCGCGAGTCAAGATATCCTCGATTTTTATCAGAAGAACATCAAGGTGGAAAGAATCAAACAGACTATTTCCCTCACCAAGAAGGCGGGGATCTTAACGAAAGGATTTTTTATTTTTGGCGGCCCCTTGGAAACGGAACAAAGTCTTAAAGAGTCGGTGGAGTTTCTCCTGTCTTCTGATTTAGATGACATCAGCGTGACCTTTTTTACCCCATATCCCGGCGCGGCGATCTGGGAAACAGTTGAATCTTATGGAAACTTTGACCGCGATTTGAATAAACTGAATTGTTTCCAGATTGTTTTCTCACCCTGGGGCTTATCGAAAGAGACGATAATGTTTTATCAGAAAAAAGCGATCCGGCGCTTTTATCTGCGCTGGCGAATCATTGCTTCTTATCTAAAAAGGATCACCTCTTTTGCTTATTTTCGTCGTTTGCTTGGGAGTTCAATCGCCGTCTTAAGGCATGTTTTTAGGAGAGAATCGTCCGCTGCCTTAATCGTGAGTGCGGATGATTTTGGCCTCACCAAAGAGGTCAACCAAGGGGTGGTCAAGGCTTATGGGGAGGGGATTGCCACCAGTGCTTCGCTGATGCCCAACGGGGAAGCCTTTGAAGATGCTGTTTCCCTGATCAGGCAATGTCAGGGCCTGGATGTGGGCCTGCACTTGACCCTGGTTGAAGAAAAGCCTGTTTTATCGTCTGACTTGGTTCCTTCTCTATTAAATGGCACGGGAACTTTTCATAAGGATTACCGAAATTTCATCAAGGCTTATTTGTTGGGACGCATTGATATTCATCAAGTCGAACGGGAGCTGGATGCCCAGTTTCGGAAAGTGATTCAAGCCGGCATCAAGATTAGCCATGTTGACAGCCATCAGCATCTTCACCTTTTGCCCGGCATCATGAAGGTTGTGGTTCGGTTGGCAAAGAAATATCAGGTATCAAAAATCAGGCTTCCTTATATGCCTTTAACGTCCTTGTTGAGCTCAACACGGAAAAGACAAAGAAATTTAGTTGGCAAAATTCTCTCGAACATCCTTAGTTTGGGATATCGACAGGTTCTCAACAGGGAACAATTTATCTTTCCAACATACTATTATAATTTTTCAGGCTTGGATATGACACCTGAGGATGTCATAAAATTTTTAGCACGGATTAATAAGGGGGTGTGGGAATTCGTATTTCACCCTGCTGTTCACGGGATGGATTCGGCTCAACGTTACACGCATTGGGGATATGATTGGCCGGGTGACCTAGACATATTGATCCATCAAAGATTGAAGGATGAGGCAAAGCATTTAAACATCAAACTAATCAATTACCAAAGTTTATAGATGAAGAAGAGAATACCTTTATTGATAGTTATTTCGTTGATCATCCTGCATGCTGTGTGCAATTTTATTTGGCTGAAAAATGATGACCGGCCTTTGCAGTTTGATTTTGGGATTTATTTTGACCGCAGCATTGATTTGTTTAAGTCCGTCAAGATGGGTCCCAAGGTGTTTATTCAGGCTTTGTTGGGACAAGGGCCTTATTTAAACGTTTACTTTCACCCTTCGAGAATTATTGTCCCTTTGGTATCTTTGCCTGCATATTTATTTTTTGGCCTCCACGAAGATGTTGCGGTCATGGCGTTAGTTGTTTTTTTTGCTATTTTGGCACTAAGCGTTTATGGGATCTCCAAAAGGATTATCGGCCCTGGAGCAGGGGTACTGGCAGTCTTTATCGTAGGCACGATGCCTGGAATTTTTTGGCTTTCCCGCCATTATTCATCGGAATTTGTGACCACAGCCATTATGGCCCTTTCTGTATATTTGCTCATTAAGAGCGATTATTTCAGCCATAAGGGGTATTCGGCTCTTTTGGGCATATCGGCTGGTTTAGGCCTTTTGACGAAGGGGATATATTTTGTTTTTATTCTCGGACCGCTACTTTCTGCTTTTGTGACCGTTCTTGTTGTCAAAGAAAATATAAGGCCAAGGATGTTTAATATGATTTTTTCTGCCAGTCTTTGTGTTTTAGTGGCCTCTTTCTGGTATGTTCCTTATTTTAACACTATTACGACCAGAATCCTGAATGTGCCGTTTTCTGATGAGGTCAGGAAATTATATAATATGCCGGAAATCTTAAGCGTCCAAAATATTCTCTTTTATCCTGTTGCGGTCATCAATTGGGGGGCATCGTTTTTCTACTCTTTGCTTTTCATTCTGGGCTGTTTTCGTTTTTTTCATAATCTTAACGCCCAATCGTCCGTTGCCTTCAGACAGATTAAATATACTATCCTGATGTGGATTGTCGTTCCGTATGTTTTCTTAACGATGGTGCCCAGTAAGAGCGAAGAATATTTTAATCTATTTTATCCGGTCATGGCGATTGTCATAACCTTTGCGGTATTTTCTGTGAAGAGGAAATTATTAAGATGGGGTTTGATGGTTTTGATAGTGCTTGTTGGAGGCGTACAGTTTTTTGGGATGTCTTATGGGACGATGGATATTTTGCCAAAGCAGCTGGCCATGAATGCCGCGGGGGTGCACATAACGATATTTAAACAAGGGGCCCCTTTTTTGCCTCAAAGGACCGGGTGGAAGATGGGTGAAGTCCTAAACTACATCTATGCCAATCGAAACGATAGACCCATAGACAATAAACGATATGCGATTTGTATTATGCCGGACATGGGTGAGTTAAGCGTCCCGGTGGGCAAATATCATGCAAATCTTCACGACCTTCCTTTTGGCTTTTTCGGGCTCAATCGTGCGGGATATGAAACGACAGAAAAGATGCTCACGACAGCTGATTTTATTGTCACGAAAACCGGCTACCAGGGGCTGTTTCTGACGGAAGAGCGGAGGGAGCTTGCTATAAACCAGATTGAGCAATCAGGCTTGTTTACCAAATTACCGCGGGATTTTTCTTTTCCAGACGGCAGGTTGGTTAATGTCTATGGGAGAGTTCCGCGCGGGGGGAATAGCGGCGGTTAAAGAGAAGGGGCAGTTGTAAATGCAAAAAACAAATTCTGACAGGGCCATTTATTTCATTTGCCTCGCTTGCGTCATCGTCTGGACAATCATTGGCGCGGTTTGGCAGTCTTTAGATTCAAGGCCGCCCACCTGGGACAGTGCCTATCACACGAGTAGTATCATTGATTGTTCCAGAGGTCTGTTTAAACGATTTAGGCAAGTGGGAATATCGGCGTGTATTGCGAATACTTATCCGCCATTAGTTTATTTTGTCTTGTCACCTTTTGCCCAATTTTCAACTGCATCGGATTTTTTGACTGTCGTTTTAAACGGCATCTTTGGAATGATTCTTGCCACGGCTATTTTCGGAATTTGTCGTTGTCTGCAGATGCCTTCAGCTGCTGTAGGTGCAACAGTGTTGTCTTTGGCGCATCCTTTTATTGGGATTATTTCTAGAAAACTCTTTCTTGATTTTCCTTTGTGCGTCATGGCTGTTTTAGCATTGTATTTTGTGTTTTTATGCTTGGACAATTTTTCATGGAAGCATTGCGGACTACTAGGTATTAGTCTGGGTTTGGGAATGTTAACAAAACCGAGCTTTTCTGGTTTTTTATTTCTACCGGTTTGTTATCTCGTTGTCTCGGTAATGCGGCGTTGTTCTCAACGAAAGGAGATAGCGAATAATTTATTAAAGTTTTTGACAAGTATCGTAATCGCTTGTTTAACTTGTGGATGGTGGTTTGTATACAATTTCGAGCACTTATCAAAGTACTTTCAGTATATCCGGTTTAGAGTGAAAAATATTGACCACTTTCCCAATGTCGGAAGTTTCAGCAGCATCTCCTTTTATTTATCAGAATTGGTTGGCCGGGCGGGTTCGATAATCCCCTTTGTCTTGTTTTTGATTGGGCTTGTTTCTATATTAAGGGTCAAAATGAAAGGCCATGGTCTTCTGATAGTCTTTTTCATCGGATGCTATGGATCTTTGACTATCACGCCGATTAAAGATTTGCGCATTGCTTTGACCCTGATACCGGCCATGGCGCTCATTACTGCTTTGGGTTTGACACAAATAAAACGAGTTTTATGGCAAAAATTTTTTATGGTGCTTTTATATATTTATTGCATATTCCAAATTGGTTTTCAGTATTTCTTGCAGCAACCTCGGTTTTTAAAGAACGCAAACTTCCAGTTTGCAGGTTTGAATTGGACCATATTCAGTGACGTTTCGATACATTTTTTACCGACATATCCGAAAAAAGAGAATTGGTATTTGGGGGAAATTGTCAAAGAGGTTAGTAATCCTCTTGATGATCAGAAAGGAACTAACGGATTAAAGAACGTTTTGGTCTTGGTTGACCAAATGTATCATAATGTGAATGTGTTTTCTTATGAAGCCCGAAGATTGGGAGTGGAGGTTAATTTTGTCACCATTGCTGGAGAGTTCAATGAAGAGAAAAGGAAAAGCATTTCACGCGAACAGTTTGACTATGTAGTGTATCGGCCAATAACTTATGAGCATTGGCCCTCATTTATAAACGATATCAAAGAATTGCATTATTCGATCCTGGTTTCTCAAGACAACTACCATGTGATTAAGACTTTTTTGCTTCCCGATGGAGAAACATTATACATTTATAAACATAATGAATCGGTTTTGAACGGCTCATCATGAACATCCTTCAAATCATCCACAGTTTTCCTCCCGAAAGCATGACGGGGTCTGAGGTTTATACGTATAATCTTGCCAAAGGGCTTGCCAAGAACAACAAGGTCAGTGTTTTTTATAGGGTGAATGACCCTCAAAGGCCGGAATATGAGATTATAAAGGGGCGGTATGATGGGCTCAATGTTTATAAGATCAATAACACGCTCAAAGGATATCGATCCATAGAAAAAATATATAAGAATCAGAAAATAGAAGAAATATTTTCTCAAGTGTTGGATGAAGTCCGCCCTGATCTTGTTCACATCCAGCACTTGTTGTTTTTATCGACCGGTATAGTGGAAGAGATTAAGAAGCGCGGCATTCCCATTGTGTTTACCCTTCACGACTACTGGCTGGTTTGCCCCCGGGGGCAGCTTCTGAAATATAACTTAAAACCTTGCAAGGAGCCTTTAAAGGCCAATTGCCTCTACTGCCTTGGCCGGGCATTGAGCTTCAAGAACCTTGCCAAGCGGTTGTTGGGTTTTAGGTTCGGCCGGCGTATTTTCAAAAGGCGACACTTTGCGCTTCAGGATATTGAGCCGAATGTCGATTTATTCATCGCGCCCTCGGAATTCTTGCGCAGGAAATTTATTGAATTCGGCCTGCCGCCGGAGAAGATTGTGCATCTGGACAACGGAATGGATTTGAGTTTATTTGACGATATTAAGAAGACAGAATCCGATCAAATCAGGTTCGGATTCATAGGCACTCTGATCCCTTCGAAAGGCGCTCATGTGTTACTGGAAGCGTTCCGCAAGATGAATGGAAAGGCGACTTTAAAAATTTACGGACATTCGCCTGTCAATAACGGCCTGTTTGATTATGCCAGGAAGTTAAAGCGGATGGCTAAGGCCAACAATATAAGTTTTATGGGCACATTCGACAATAAGGAGGTGGCGCGCGTTTTTAAGGATATAGATGTTTTGGTCTTCCCTTCTTTGTGGGAAGAGAATTCTCCGATGATATTGCGGGAGGCGGCTTTATCCCGGACGCCGGTCATTGCTTCCCGAATCGGCGGGGCGGAGGAACTGGTGCAGGATTATCAAAACGGAGTTTTGTTTGAACCGGGTAACAAAACGGCCCTTTATGAAAAAATGAATTTCCTTATAGAACATCCGCAGGAAAGGCAGGCGATGGGCTGCGCCGCACCAGTCCGCGTAAAACATATAAAAGAAAATTGTTCACAACTGAAAGAGATATACGAAAGGCTGATGGATGCAAAAAACTAATCCCACGATTCATTTCATGAAGGCGGCATGTACGGTTTTTCTTTTTGCATGGGTTTCATTCTTTGCGCCTCTTGTCGGCGGCCCATGGCCGAACCGGTTTATCGGCCTGTTGTTCGTTTTACTTCTGGTCTTGCTTTGGCTGGGACGTGATTCTCTTCGTTTGACCTTTGAAAAATCCGACCTATTTTTGCTTTTGTTTGTCTTTCTTATGATTCCCGGCATCATGAATGTGAAAGACTCCCTAACGGCCTATTCACAATTCCAGTATTTTATTGTTCCCATCCCGTTTTTGTACTTCTTCGCCAAGGCCGCTTACCCGGATAAATATATTTTGCCGGTCTTAAGGGCGGTTTGTTTCATGGCGGCGGTTGTGTCCGTGGTCGGGTTTGTCGAGTTCATCACAGGAAGAAATTTCATCTATGAACATTTTGTGGATAATTTCGCTTATCTTGCTTTTAGAGGAAGAAGGGCCATGTCCCTGCATATCCATCCGGCCCCTTTGGGGACTTACTTGGCCGCCATACTGCCGGTATCGGTAGCCTTGGTCATAAAGGAAAACAATAATGCGTTGAAGACTTTGAGTGTTCTTTATTTGGCGGCCATCGTCAACTGTATTCTGTTGACGGCTTCCAGAGGCGCGTTCGCCGGCGTCCTCGCCGGTGCGATGATCATGACTATTTTCTTAGCGAAGAGGAATAGATTCGCGATTGTTTTGCTGCTTATGGCAATGCTGGCATCAATCGTATGGATAAATTCGGCCTTGTCTGAACCGGGCTATTCATTTGATCCTTTTTACCGGTTCGGTATCCATGGGTTGGCGGAATATCCTTATGCCAGAAAATTTATACGGATTTTGGCGATAGGGGACATATTAAAAGATCATCCGTTTTTCGGCCTGGGACTCGGGCATTACAGGATTTTTTTCGACCATTACGTGCCTGAGTTGGCCAAACAGACGGATCCCCTTTCCAAAATCGCGGATTGTATCTATGCCACGATTTTGGCGGAGACCGGGATCGTCGGATTTAGCGCGTTTCTGTTAATGATAGGGGCACTCTTCCGGAGGATATGGCTGAAGTTGCGAATATTGCAAAATTCGGAGAATCGCCTTTATTTAACGTGTTTTGCCGCCGGCCTTGCGGGAATAATGGTGTCATTTCTGACTTATGACGGATTATTTTGGGTCGCGCCCAGTTTTATGTTTTGGAGTTATTGTGGAATTGTTTCGGCTTTGTCTAAACCTGGCAGAGAGGCAACCGTTTCGCTCATTAAATGACTGAAGAATGAATAACAGTAAATCCTTGTTGGGAATAAAAATCAATGCCGTTAACAGAACCGATATTGTTCGGATCCTGATTGATTATTCCAAAGAAGGCTGTAAACGGACGGCTTTTTATCTGAACGCGCATTGTGTGAACTTGGCGTATGCCGATCCGGAGTACAAGGATATCTTAAACCGGTCCGATTTAGTTTATGCCGGCGGGATGGGCGTCGTTTGGGCGTCAAGGTTTTTAGGGGAAACGTTGCCGGAAAGGGTCAATATCCTGGATTTTTTTGATGTATTAGTTGGGGAGTTAAAAGCGAATCATACGAAGATATTTCTGCTGGGAGGGACTCAAGAGGTCGTTAAGCAAGCGGAAGCGTCGTTGAAGAACAGGGGATTGGATGTTTTAGGAAGCCGGAGCGGTTTTTTCAGTGAAGCACAAGAGGATGACGTTATCAGGGAGATCAATGCCCTCAAGCCGGATATTTTAATGGCCGGTCTTGGGGTTCCTAATCAGGAAAAATGGATATGGCGCCATCGCCAGGAACTGGATGTCAACCTCTGTTGGGCCGTTGGAGGGGTTTTTGATCTGATCGCCGGACGGTTAAAATGGGCACCGGCATGGATGAGGCGTTCCGGATTAGAATGGCTTTACCTAAGCTTCCAATCGCCCAAAAGATTTCTTAAGAGGTATTTATTCGGGAACCCGCTTTTTATATATCGGGTTTTTAGGGCCAAATTCACAAGATCATGAAACAAACGATCAGGAAGAAATTCATCGCGTTCTTTTTCATTGTCCTTTTAGCGGATATCGCCTTGGGGTATCTTTTTTGGAACAGCCGGGCCCTATCGCATTTAGCGGCGTGGAATATTGTTGAATCGACGAACAGGCAAGATTTTTATTGGACTCCGGATAATTCCCCGGGATATTTCCGTTTGGAGTCAGACGCACAGGGACTCTTGCCTTTTAAACAGGACACGCGTTCGATCATCGAAGAAGAGAGGGATGATTTTAAGACGGTCCTTACCCTGTCAAGGGATGTCCGGGGGTTGGGTTCCGGGGGGAAAAGTCAAGACGTTCGCGTCCGATGGGATTCGCCGCAAGGGATTCTTCATCAAATGCAGGAAGGGGCCTTGGGGCACTGTTTCCAGCGGTCGGTCGTCCTGTCGTCCTATGTTTCAAGTCTTGGGATCCCATCAAGGTTATGGGCGCTGGAGAACGAGATGCTCGACGCAACCGCACATACGGTCAGCGAGGTGTATATCCCATCGATAGAGAAATGGGTTTTCCTGGACGCGTTTCTCGGATTTTACGCGACCAGAGACGGGGACGGTTTGCCGTTGTCCTTTTTGGAATTCAGGGAAAGACTTTTGGATCCCGCAATAGGCTCATTTGTCTTGCATGATCTGAACGGGGAGATTGTTGAGCAGGAAGCCCCGGCTTTTTACAAAAAACTTGTTACGTGCGCCTTTTTGCGCGGACGTAATGATTTTACAACCCAGCACCGTGCAAGATATGGTCCTTTATTTGCTTTCAGACAATATTTGGATAAATTGCCGAACAGCGTTCGGATTGGACTGGATTATTTCCTAACCAGTGCGGATATTTTTGTCCATTATGAAGACCGTTTCAGCCCGAGCCTGAGAGCCAAGGCTAGGTATGCCAAGATGCTTTTCTATCTTTTTGTTTCTTTGTCGGTGGCGCTGGGGGGCGTCTTGATATTTCTGTTAGGGGAAGGTTTTTTAAGACACCGCTCCAGGAAAGAAACGCGCCATAAATAAAGAAGAAGATCGCCTAGACGGTCAAAAAGAAGGACGCGTAAGATTGTGCCGTTTCGTTTCTTAAGGGTGAAGATATTATGCCGGCTGATGGCGCGGTGAAGGAGATACTTTATTGCGGGGCAGGGTTCAAGCTCCTGATAGATTTTATCCGGGATCGGCGCGTCCAAGAGGTCTTTGGAAAGATATAGGGCCAGATAAACGGTCCGGCAAATGTGATTGTTCTTTGAATGTTCTTTAATATACTCCCAATCCAGTCCGGCGCCGGCCTTCTTAAGGAGTTCGGCGATGTCGACGATAAATTTCAACGTCAGGCGCCGCAGGTGCCTTCTTAAATGAAGCGCGAGGGATAGAAAGGTGTCTTCCTCAGAAAGGGCGAGCATTTTTTGATGGTCGACCGAGATCTCTTTCGCCCTTTTCCAAATAGGAAGAGAGATTTTAATCGGACGGTCCGGGACCAGGGCGCGGTGGACGTCAATGGATATCCCGAAGTTGTCTGCCGATATCCGGGTCAGGGGAGCGGTGGGATTGACCGGATCAAGTTCGTTCAACGGCGGCGCATATCCCATTTGGTTGAGAAGGGTCACAAACGCGCTGAACTGATCTTCTTTAACGAGGATATCCACGTCATCCATGGCCCTTAACGCCGGATTGGGATAAACCGTATGGGCCAACGCGAGGCCTTTGAAGGGGATAAAGGCGATGTGTTCCCGGAGGGCAGCTTCTTGGATGCGAAGGGTTTCCTGCTCGAGGCGTATCATACGGTTCACGCTGGCGTAGAAGGAAGACTTCAGGTGGCCGTAGATTTGCGGTGGGCAGGAGTCCTGATTCCCGAGTTTGGTCAGTGCCGCGTATAAAAAAAGGGAGACACCATGGCGGTTAGCCGTCTCCATGATCTTCTTCCAGTTGATGGGGCCGTTAAGGAGGGCAGTGATTTCCTGTTCAACCCTGCGGTCCGGGGTTAGCTGGGAGCAAAGTAAAAGGAATTTCTCTTCGTTGGAGATGGAAGGCTTGAGCATGGTTTCAATATATCAGGAAACCGGTCAAAAATATATAGCTTAATAAAAAGATGCTGAAAGTCCGTCATAAAAACAAATATCTTTTTGATTTAAAGAAAGGGATTCGGCGGATCCTGTACAGCCATGAACCGGTCCTCAAAGGTTATCTTAAGGCAAAAGAGATCTTTATTAAGCGCAACAGCCTGCCTTATGACAAAGACGCGTTATTTGAAAAAATCTTTATTGAAACGGTCTCCCAGTGCAACAATGATTGCGGGTTTTGTCCGGTGCCGTCCAAAGGTGAGGGAAGCCCCGAAGGCCGGTTCATGACGGAAGGTTTGTTTGCCAAGATCATGAATGAACTGGCGGGGCTTTCGTTTAAGGGCAGTGTCGCCTTTTACTGCAACAATGAGCCTCTTATGGACCGGCGGCTGCCCTTCTGGGTCAAAGAAGCGAGGGAGAAACTTCATAATAACTTCTTTTATTTGTACACCAACGGCACCCTGATCAGTCTTGAAGGGGCCAATCAATTATTTGAAACGGGGCTTAACCGCATCATCATCGATAATTACGATGATGAGCATAGACTTATCCCGCCGGTTCAAGACCTGATGGATCATGCAGCCTCATTAAAAGGAGAGGTCATCCTGGACTACCGGCATAAAAATGATTATCTCGGGAACCGTGCCGGGCAAAATCCTAACCCCGGCGTGGTTTTAAAGGAACCTCTGCGCTTACGATGTGTCCGGCCTTCGAGGGAACTGGTTGTCGGATATGACGGGACCGTTCCACTATGCTGCGCGGACGGATTGTGGAAAGTCCGGATGGGGAACGTTCAAGAAACGGGTCTTAAGGATATTTGGTTTTCGGGGCATTTTAAGGATGTCCGGCGGATCTTATGGGAGGCAGACCGGAGTGTTACGGAAATCTGCCGGGTTTGCGATGCGGTCAACCTTTCTTGCCCGAAAGGGGCACGGATATAAAGAAGAAATGTGAACGATCAGGATCTGTTATGGAAGAACGCGCCTTAAAGAGTGAAGATTTCTGTCACATCGCGAAAGAATTGTTAAAGAGAAAAACGAATGTGAAATTTCAGGCCAGGGGTTTCAGCATGGCGCCTTTTATTAAAAATGGGGATACCCTCATTCTTTCTCCGTTAAAAGGGGGTCAATGCGCTTATGGCGATGTGGCTGCTGCCGTTCGTCCTGGGACAGAGAACGTTTTTGTTCACCGGATTGTCGGAAGGCGTAGAGACGATTATCTGATCAAGGGGGATAATATACCCGGAGGCCCGGACGGGCTTTTCCCAAGGGCGAATATTTTAGGCATTGTCATAAAGATCGAGCGCAATGGAAAAGTTTGTTCCTTTGGGCTTGGGCCGGAGAAATACATCATCGCCTTCTTAAGCCGTGCGAAAATATTATCTTTTATTCTCTGGTTCTTAAGAGGGGTTAAAAGCGCTTTGTTTGGTTAACAGCGAGAGCGTTGCATGTTATGATAAAAATTACTGACCCATGTATGTCTAAATTAAGATTAAAAAAAGCCTAACACATCCTATAATGGTGTGAGCGATCAACTCATAACCATCACAAAACAAGGA
>JAFGFL010000041.1 GCA_016931055.1 Candidatus Omnitrophota bacterium
CCTTTAAAAGATTGGACTCTTTTTTGGAAGGATAAGCCCTTTTTATTGACTTTTAAAGCAATTTACACACTTTACTGTACATCACCCGGCTAGAAGGATTAGTTGACAGAACGATTGGGGAAATGTTACAATTAATTGTAAATTGAGGATAATATGACAATAGTTAATAATGTAAAATTACTTAAAAACAAAAAAGCTGTTGAGGAAATCAACCGTCACCGGTGGATTGAAAGCGAAAAAGCCGGATTCGACATCGGTTTTGAGAGGGCATCAGTGGACTGGCTAGAAAGGTTTTCTGCTGCCTGGATGCAGTATCATATGCCCAAAAGAAAGAACTCTTCAAAGACATCAAATAATTCCCACCTGAAAACCACTTAACATTCCCATCCCGAATGGTTCCGATTCATTTAAAAACTATTTAACTTTATTCTATTTTTGTGTACAATGGTTTGGCTATTAGTATTAATAATATGTGATTCAAGGGGGAGAGTATGGGAATAAATAAACTTGTTCTGCTGCGTCATGGCGAAAGTACTTGGAATAAGGAAAATAGATTCACTGGTTGGACGGATGTTGACCTTTCCGAAAAAGGCAAACAGGAAGCTGTTGAAGCTGGAAAGCTCCTTAAGGCTGAAGGGTTTATTTTTGATGTTGCCTATACGTCAGTCCTGAAACGGGCGATCAGGACACTCTGGATTGTTTTGGATGAGATGGACCTGATGTGGATCCCTGTTTACCGTTCATGGCGGCTGAATGAGCGGCATTATGGCGGGCTTCAAGGATTGGACAAATCGGCCACTGCGGCGAAATACGGGGAAGACCAAGTGCTTATCTGGCGAAGAAGTTATAATATTTGCCCGCCTGAACTTGAAAAAGACGATGAACGCTATCCCGGTCATGATCCGCGCTATAAAGAGCTGAGTAAGAAGGACCTTCCTTTAACGGAAAGTCTTGAAAGCACCGTAAAACGTTTTATTCCTTATTGGAAAGATATCATTGCAAAGGATATCAAAGCCGGGAAAAGGGTCTTGATTGCTGCGCATGGAAACAGCTTAAGGGCGCTTGTGAAGCATCTGGACAATATTTCTGAAGATGAAATTCTCAAGCTCAATATCCCAACCGGCATACCCTTGGTTTACGAACTCGATGATCACTTAAAGTCCATTAAACATTATTATTTGGGTGATCCGGAATCAGTCAAGAAAGCGGCTGAAGCAGTGGCTAATCAAGGAAAGAAATGACCGAATCCTATGGATCTACAGAAAAAGCAGTCTAAGATGGAAAAATTGCGGGCGCAAATTGCCGTCTGCACACGCTGTCCGTTACATAAAACGAGGACCAATACGGTTCCCGGAGAGGGCGATTTGAACGCTGATATCATGTTTGTCGGCGAGGCCCCGGGAAGGAATGAAGATCTTCAGGGAAAACCTTTTGTAGGCAGGGCAGGCGAAGTTTTCGATCGACTGCTCGATTCCATCGGGCTCACCCGCGCTCAGATCTATTTGTGCAATATTCTCAAATGCCGGCCTCCCGATAACCGAAATCCGCTTCCCAGCGAGATCCGCGCTTGTGTCGGCAGCCTGGATATTCAAATCAAGATTGTCAATCCGAAGATCATAGGGGCATTGGGGAATTTTGCCACGACTTATCTATTTGAAAAATTCCGCATGGCTCCAGCAAAGATAAGCGCCGTTGCCGGACGGGTTATTGAGGTCGAGACACCATTCGGCCCTAAAAAAATCGCGCCTGTTTTCCATCCCGCCGTCGCCACTTATGATATCCATAAGATGGATATCCTGTTGAGCCATTTTCAGGCTTTTAAGCAATTTTGTCCGGCGCATGAACCGTATCCAGAAAACATTTTATAATGGTCCTGTCTGTCATATTCGGTTTGGTCGTTCTGTTTATCATCATTGGAGGGTTTTGCGTCTTTTTTGACCAGGCCGTTTTTTCCCGCCGTGGAACAATTTACAGGGTGAAGACGGATCGGCCGTGCGTTCTCTTGACCTTTGATGATGGTCCATCCCCTGAGTGGACACCAAGAATCCTTGAAGAATTAAAGAAGGAAAACATTAAGGCGGCTTTTTTCATGATAGGGCATCATGTGAAAAAGTACCCGGATATTGCACGCCAGGTCGCTGCAGAAGGGCATACGATCGGCAACCACGGCTTTGCGCACAGCGTTATGTTTTATTACACGATGGCCGAGATTGAAGAAGAGATCAAATATACGGAACATGTTATCAAGGAAATTACCGGTCAAACGACAAAATATTTCCGGCCCCCCAAAGCTTGGATGAACAAAAACATTAAAGAGAAAATAAAAGACATGGGATATAAAACGGTCCTGTGGTCCTTGAATTCCAAAGATTGGGTGTCGTTCAACCACAAGTCGATGGTCAACTATATTTCAAGGCATGTCAGAAACGGGGACATTCTGCTGTTCCATGACAGCGGAAATGTCTCTTCAACCGAAGGGGGAACCCGGAGGCAAACCGTGAAATCGATTTCTTTGCTGGCACGCACATTGCGGGAAAAAGGTTTTGAGTTTGTCTCAATTGAGGAGCTGATCAATGGAGACTGATTGGTTTGAAGGAAAACAACACGCGGTGTTGATCAGCCTATTGGTTGTGATTTCTTATGTGTTTCTGATGTTCGGGAACAACATTGTCAGCCTGACCCATCCGGATGAAGTATTCTACATTCAATGCGCGAAGGAAATGACAGCGCATAGAAGCTGGCTGACGCCGATGATTTTCGATGGCGCACACTTCGAGAAGCCCTTTTTGCCTTTTGTCCTATTCGTGGCCGCCATCAAGGTTTTCGGGATAACGCCATTTGGCGCGCGATTCTGGCCTGCGTTGTTCGGTATTATCGGCATTGCTACGGTTTACTGGATTGCATGGACTTTGTTTATGCGTAAACGGTTGGCGTTTCTGTCCGGGGTCGTTTTATCAAGCAGTTTTATTTATTTGGCCCTTGCGCGTGCGGTGTTGACGGATATGATTTTCTCGGTCTTAGTGACGATTGCCATTGGATGTTTTTGTTTCGCCTATCACTATCGCAAGTATAAAAATGCCTATATCATGCTTTGTTTTGTCGTTGCAGCGGTTGCCGTGTTGACAAAAGGATTATTGGGGGTTTTGTTTCCCGCAGCGACGGTATTGATGTTTTTAATATATAAACGGGATCTCGCGTTCTTAAAAAGTCGTGCGACATTATGGGGCGTCCTTCTGTTTTTTGCAATTGCTTTGCCATGGCACGTGTTGATGTATGTCCGGCACGGGGCATGGTTTTTACACGAATACTTTTATAACGTTCATTGGCGGCGGGTCATGCAGTCCGAACACGCCAGATTGGATAACTGGTATTTTTACATCATGTTAATGTTCGTGGGAGTGATGCCGTGGTTTTTGATTTGGGTTCCGGCTGTCCGCTCGATTTATACACAGTTCAAGAAAAAACTGGCGTCGCGGGATAGATTGTTCTTTCTTTTTGCATGGATTTTGGCTATTTACATTTTCGTCCAACCGGCGCACTCTAAGCTGGCGAGTTACATCTTTCCTGCTTTTCCTGCCATTGCAATCATTCTTGGTTACGCGCTTAATGGAGCTCTCGAACAAGCCCAAAAAGGCGAAGAGCCTTATCTTTTCAAGATATGCGCATATGCGATATCCGTTTTTCTAATTGGGGTAGCTGCTGGTGGGATTATTGCAGCCAAGCAATATCCGTTGATTATTTTGGATTTAAAACCAATTTATGTATCTGCGGGGGTATTGGTAATTATTGCGTTGGTTATAGCCTTGTTTAATTACAGGAAAATGTATATCCAGATGATTTTTATGTATCTTGGGGTCACATTGACTCTTCTTGGTTCAGCGTATTTTAACCGTTCATATATCGAACCATGGGTTTCCTGCAAGCCGATCTGCGATGTCTTTAATGACATGGATGATTCAAAAACGCCGGTTCTTACAAGCAAATTTTATGTGCGCGGAGCACGTTTTTATACGGACCGGCCGATGGCCGTTATAGATATTAATGGAAAGGGATTTTGGAGCCCTCATCCGATACCGTTTCTGAATGAAGAGAAGATGGTCCTTGATTTTTTAAATGAGAGGCCTGTCACGTGGGCTATTTTAAAAGAGAGCAATGTTAAAGATGTGCGCCGTATCCTGAAGAATCAGCCGTATCGTATTACAGAATTAGACGGTATCGGTGGAAAATATATTCTAAAAATCGAAAAAACCGGCTAGTGTTTATTGAGATGGCAGATCTGTCACGGTTTTAAAAGGAAGGAGTTCAAGATGGCTTTCAAAGTACCGGACACACCAGAAGAATTGTTCAGGCAGGGGGGACGGCATATCGACAATGTCAGCAAGTGGCTGCCGACGATTGTCCTTGTGATCCTCATCGGATTTTTCGCTTTAACCAGTTTTTACTCCATCGGCCAGGGGGAGGTCGGCGTCATACGCCGTTTCGGGAAATATTCAAAGACGACGCAGCCAGGGCTGCATTGGAAGCTTCCCTTTAATATCGACAAACTTGATAAGGTCAGGATCGAACGCGTGTTCAAAGAAGAATTCGGCTTTAGAACGATGAGGCCGGGCGTTAATACGACCTATTCGGCACAGTCTTATGACGATGAGGCGTTGATGCTGACCGGCGACTTGAACGTTTTAGATGTCACTTGGATCGTTCACTTTAAGATCAAGGACCCGGTCCATCTGTTGTTTAACGTGCGCAATCCCGGTGAGACCGTACGCGATCTGTCTGAGGCGGCGATGCGCCAGGTCATCGGAGATTATTCCGTCAACGAAGCCATCACGACCCGGAAAACGGAGATCAATCTGGCAGTGAAAGATTTGCTGCAAGAGGCCCTGGATAACTATCAAATCGGTGTCCAGATTGATAAAATAGAATTGCAGGAAGTCCTTCCACCGCCGATGGTCAAGGCCTCGTTCAATGAGGTCAACGAGGCGGAACAGGAGCGGGAAAAAGTCATTAACGAATCATGGGAGGCTTACAACAAGGTCATTCCGAAAGCAAAGGGGCAGGCCGAGAAAACGATCCGCGAGGCCGAAGGCTACGCGTTGGCGCGGGTAGCCAGGGCCCAAGGCGACGCGGCAAAATTCCTTGAGACCTGGAATGCGTATAAGGATTCCAAAGAAGTCACGAGGCGCCGGCTCTATTTGGAAACGTTAGGGGAGATCATGCCGAAAGCCGGCAAAATTTTCGTCTTTGAGCCTGAGGCGAACAATATTCTGCCGTTGCTCAATTTGAGCGAAGGGGGTGTGGCGAAATGAACAAAACAATCAATATCATCATCGGCATCATTATCCTTGCTGTGATTTTAGCCGTGAGCGGCGCTTTTTATACGATTGACGAAACCCAGCAGGTCGTGCTGACGCAATTCGGGAAGCTGGTCGGCATGCCGAAGACGCAGGCGGGGCTGTATTTTAAGGCCCCTTTCGTGCAGACCGCGAATTATTTTGACAAGAGGATCTTGGACTGGGACGGCGATGCGGCCCAGATTCCTACACGCGAAAAACGACTGATCTGGGTGGATGTGACCGCCCGGTGGCGTGTCGTTGACGCCCTTAAGTATATGCAACGGGTGGGAACGGAACCCAACGCCCAATCCCGATTGGACGACATTATTGATGCCAAGGCGCGCGAAGCGATATCCAGTCACGCGCTCGTTGAAGCGATCCGTAACAGCAACCGCTTGATTGAAGAAGGGAACGCCGAGACATTAGAGAGCGCTTCCGAAGAATTCGGCAAAACGGCGCTGGCGCCCATTGAAAAGGGAAGGGAGGCTTTAAGCAAAGAAATCCTTAAGCGGTCGGCTGAGGCCGTCAAGGATTATGGCATTGATCTGGTCGATGTGAAAATCAAGCGGATCAATTATGTCAAAGAAGTCCAGAATAAAGTCTATGAACGCATGGTCTCCGAACGCAAGCGTGCCGCTGAGCAATTCCGCTCGGAAGGCCAGGGGAAGAAGGCCGAGATCGAAGGGCAGCAGGCCAAAGAGTTGCAGCAGATCCAGTCTGAGGCGTATCGCAAGGCCCAGGAGATCAAAGGAAAGGCCGACGCCGAGGCCATCAAAATTTACGCGGAGGCCTATAACAAAGATCCGGAATTTTACTCGTTCATGAAGACGATGGATACGTACCGGGAGACCATTAACGACCGCACGACGCTGATCTTGACAACAAAGAATGATTTCTACGAATATTTAAACGGGGTGCGGGAAGGATTATAATTTTAAAACGCGGATGTTTATTATAGTAGTAGGGGCGACCGGCCGGTCGCCCCTACTTTTTAAACGGGGGTGGTTTCCTTAACAGTGTACCCGCCTTTTTCAGAGACGATGGTTGAGGAGAACTCGCCGCCTTCGATATTTTCATAACGCAAGACCATTTCAATGGGGGCGTCCGGAAAATGATTCAGGATATTTTTGGCGTCCGTAGCGGTTACGTCGAAATCGCCGTCAAAAACGCGAAAGCCCAGCTTGGCCTTTCCGTTTGGTTTCAGCATTGAAACGGCGTCAAACTTAAGGGTGATATGTTTCTTAAAGCCGTAATCAACAACCACGTCCAGGTCATGAATTCGGATGTTCTTTGCGTAGCAGTAGCTGTCGTTGAGCAAAAATGCGCCATAGTTGTCGGTTGTGTTGACTTCCAGCGTCAACATGGGCATGCTCCGTTTTCGGCGTTCTTCGGTTAAAGCATCCTCCAGTTCCTTGATTTTTCGATTAGCTGTTTGGATTAATGACAATAGATATATAATGACCGCGCCCGCGATGATCAGAAATATTGGATAAATCATGTTAATCCTCCAGCCATTTTTGTTGTTTGCCGATAAGTTAAAATGCCGAAACTCGCCAATAATTATAATTCTTCATAAGCCTTGTTAACGGTACCAGTCTATTGCGTTTGGGCGCAAAAATCAAACTTTTTCTTCAGGATCCATTGAATTTTGCTGTTGCCAAAACAAAAATTTAAGGATAGGCTATACCTTATGACAGGAATAAAAAATGAAACTATACACGAGCTTGTTGTTGAAGTAAGCTCAAATAACATAGGCGATATTGATGTTTTAAAAGGGCTGTTGTGCAATATCGGAATACCAGAAAACGAGATTATTGAATGTGAGCGATGGCCGTATACCAGTTTATCGGTGTTTTACAAATCGCAAGCGAAAGCGATGATTTTGAGGAAACAGCTGCGCGCATTCCGCCTTAATGGTGTTTCTGTTGCTATTAAAGGTTTAAGAAAAAAGGATTGGAAAACAAAATGGAAGCAAAAGTTTAAGCCGTTTGCATTAACAAGAAGCTTCAAGGTTGTTCCGGCTGCCTATAGACACAGGCATCGCTCCAGGGGAAAGGCCCCGATTTTTATCGATACGGAACTTACGTTTGGGACGGGGCTTCACGCGACGACACGCTTTATGGCGCAATTCATAGAAGAGTGCAAAGGCCGGTTTCAAAGCTTTTTGGATATTGGAACGGGAACAGGCATCCTTTCTATCATCGCTGAGAAATGCGGCGCTGAAGATATCAAGGCCATTGATGTTAGTCAGGATGCCGTCAAGGTTGCTAGACAAAATTCCTTTGAAAATAAGTGTGGTTGTATTGACGTGAGGAAGGCAGATGTACAAAAGTACTCTCTTAAAAAACAATATGATTTTGTTGCAGCCAATATAATTACCAAAGAGCTTATCCGGATGGCTGACAAGATCATCGGTTTTGTCCGGCCAGGCAAATATTTGGCGGTTTCCGGGATTTCTATAAACAATTACGCTTTTTTTCGTAAGGTTTATAATCGATATCCGTTAAAATGTGTTAGAATTCATAAAGGCCAAGGATGGGTTGGGGTCCTTTATAAAAAATTACATCAAAAAAACTAAACCGTTTACCTATGGCATCAATCGGCGTTTCAACACAAAGGACGAAAGAGCTACGGCAGAAAATGGACCGAATGGGTATTTTTGAGAAAGACATTGTTGAGACATTCGTCCGTTCTTCCGGCCCCGGCGGGCAAAATGTGAATAAGGTTTCAAGTTGCGTTGTCCTGTACCACAGGCCGACAAAAGTGATGGTCCGCTCACAGCATGAACGGTCTCAAGGCCTCAACCGTTATATGGCGCGTTGCTGGTTAATCGATAAGATCGAAAAGAAGCAAAGAAAAGAGCGCATGGCGGAAATTTATGAGCGTGAAAAACGAAAGCGGCAAACCCGGAAGCGGTCAAAAGCACTGAAGGAAGGAATACTGGAGTCGAAACGGCAGATATCGCAAAAGAAAAGGGAACGGCAGCGCATTCGGCCCCATCGGTTAGAAGAAGATCTTTAACGTTTTTCAAAGGAGGGCATGTGGTTAAGCGGCAAAAAAAGAAAAGACACGGCATGGTCGATATTAGCAAAAAGAAAGTCACAAAACGGATCGCGCGCGCGGTTTCCACGGTCACGATGAGCGCTAAAGCATTTCAAGCGCTCATTAAAGACAGATCTCCCAAAGGCGACGTTTTTGAAGCCGCCCGCATTGCCGGTATTCTGGCGGCGAAAGCTGCCCCGGCCATTATCCCGATGTGCCATTCCCTGAATCTGGATACGGTTAAGATAACCTTTAAGGTCGATAAGACTCAGCGACGGGTCATAACAACGGCTGAAGTGGTCTGTTGCGGGCAGACCGGCGTTGAGATGGAAGCGTTGACGGCGGCATCGGTAGCGTCGTTAACAATTTATGACATGATGAAATGGGCCGATAAGGGCGCGGTCATTACAGAAACACGGTTATTATATAAGAGCGGAGGGAAAAGCGGGGAATATGTCGCGCCGGAAAAAAGAGAAAACAAATAGGAAAGTCATCTTCCTGCTGCTGGTTTCCTTTGCGCTTCCGGGATGCGGGAGCGCGCGGCACGATCAGAAATACAGTGAAACCAAGATGCTGATGGGGACTATCGTCAAGATTGATGTTTGCCTTGACCAGGCGAGGCTTTCGGAGATCAAAGATGCTTATGTTGGCGTCTGGAAAAGATTGGAAGACATATCATCGCGGATGAGTTTTTTTAATGAACACGGCGATGTCGCGCGAATAAATCAATCAGGACTTAACCCGGTTTCCGTTGGGGAAGATACCTACGACGTCCTTAAAGAGTCCAAGGGATTCTCGCGTCTGACCGATGGGGCCTTTGATGTGACTGTCGGGCCTTTGGTCGAACTATGGAAAGAAAGCGAACGGAATAACAGCCTTCCGAGCCAAGAAGAGATCAGCGAAACTTTATCCGCGGTCGGGCCGGACAATGTTCAATTGCTCGCGGAACAACACGTCAGGCTACTGAATCTAAAAACACGAATTGATTTAGGCGGTATTGCCGCAGGTTATGCTGTTGATGAAGCTGCGCGGCTGTTCCGCCGACAGGGCATCACGCGATTTTTTATTGATGTCGGGGGCGATATTTATGTCGGCGGCAAGAACTGCTCAGGTGAGCCTTGGTGCATCGGTATCCGTGACCCGCGGGATGTGTCAAAGATTATTGATATTGTGCAGGTGACCGACAAGTCCGTGACGACGTCAGGCGATTACGAAAAGTTTTATGTCATTGGCGGCCATCAATGGTCCCATATTATCAATCCTGTCACGGGATACCCTCAGGAAGACGTGACCAGCGCGACCGTAATTGCCGACCGGGCAGTTGCCACCGATGCCTTGGCAACGGCTTTATGTGTCTTAGGCGGTGAAGAAGGGACCAAACGCATTGACGCGTTATCAGGGCAGTATGCAAGTCTCATTATTGTGAAACAGGAATCAGGCGATATTCGTAAATGGGAGAGTGAAGAATATAAAAAATATAAATACAAAAAATGAACATTTGGTATAATGACTGCGGTCGATATTAAATCTTTTCAAATATAGCTGTTGAGGAGCAATCATTTGAGTGGCGTGAGTGAAAAATCGGAATTGTTTGACTACCGGGCTTTTGTCGCATTGATTGAAGGCTTTGAGCAAGATTATAAAACGGACATCAATACGGAAACGTATTTTGGTTTTCCCATTGAGCCACTTTTCAATATTGAGAAATCCTTGCTGACAACCGGCCAGAAAAACGTTGCTTATTTTTCCATGGAATTCGGCATTGCGCCAAGCATCTACAACTCCTTTCGTCTGACGCGCCCCATGTCCAAAGAGAATCAGTTTTACTCGCACGAGGTCTTTTCCAATTACTGGCTATGCGATTACCTTTTTAAAGTGAAGACAGACAAGATGCTGGATATTCCTATTTACGGTGGCGGTTTAGGGGTTCTTGCTGGTGATGCCGTCAAAAGTTCAGCGGACCTGGGGTTTTCGCTTGTCGGCGTTGGCATCCTTTGGAACAAAGGATATTTTAAGCAAAATTTTTGGTACAAACATGGGCAAGTGCCCGAAGAGCTGACTTGGGATCCGGCGACCTATCCGGGATTGGTCCCCTTAAAAAATATTATCACCATTGAGACCAAGGAAGGCCCGGTTCATCTTCGGATATGGAAATATTATGTGTATAGCCATGATAAAAAATATGCCTGCCCCATTATCCTGCTGGATTCCAACCTGGAACAAAACGCGCCTTCCTTCCGCAAATTAACAGATCAATTGTATCGCAGTGACGAAGTGTGGTGGAAGATCTATCAACGTCTCATATTGGGCGTCGGCGGCGTAAAAGCGTTAGAGAGCCTAGGGTATTCTATCGAGCGATATCATCTTAATGAAGGCCATGCGGCCTTCGCGTTGGCGGAAAAATATATCCAGTTAGGTAAAATAGAAGAGTTTAAGAAATATCAGGGAAGATTCACTTACACATGTCATACTCCGGTTGCGGCCGGACATGACCGCTTTTCCATCCATGATGTCAAGCGAATATTAACGGACAAATATGCGCAGGCAGCATGCGCTCTTGGGAAAGAAACAGAAAACTCCGACCAAATCAATTTGACTTACATGTGCTTGAATAACTGCCAAAAAGTTAACGCGGTTGCGGTTAAACACGGTGAGATCACGCGCCTCCAATTTCCTAATTTCTCCTCAAAAATAAAGTCAATAACAAACGGCATTCACACCCATACCTGGCTGTCCGCGTCGTTTGAAGAATTATTTGACCGTTATGCATCAACGCTTGGTGATTGGAGGAAGAATCCTGAGAATTTAAAGAAAATATCTGAACTGAAAGGTGACGAAAAATTTCGAAACGATATTTTCGAGGCTCACCAAAAGAACAAAAATATTTTAATAGAGACTCTTAAGCGATGGGACTTAAAAACCGACATTTTAACTATCGGATGGGCAAGGAGGATAGCCGGTTATAAGCGTCCGGCGCTTATTTTTCAGAATG
Source organism: Candidatus Omnitrophota bacterium (assembly GCA_016931055.1). Classification (GTDB taxonomy): domain Bacteria; phylum Omnitrophota; class Gorgyraeia; order Zapsychrales; family Zapsychraceae; genus 2-02-FULL-52-10. Next base: position 11,368 of record JAFGFL010000041.1, read on the forward strand.
TTGCTGAGATTTTAAAGATTGCTTATGAGATTGGGCCTTTACAGATTGTCATGTCTGGAAAAGCCCATCCTAATGATGATATTGGCTCAGCGCACATTGAAGAAATTTTGGATCATATTGATCAGCTCAATGAACATCGGAAAGTGATTAAAGTGCTTATCTTGGAGAATTATGATACATATTTTGGAAAGCTCTTGACCAATTCAGTCGATGTATGGCTTAACAATCCGTTGCCGCCTTTTGAGGCTTCGGGGACAAGCGGCATGAAGGCGATTTTAAATGGCGTTATACAGGTTAGCACTTTGGATGGGTGGGTAGTCGAAGCGGAAAAAGATGATATCGGATGGATCTTCGGCTATCGGCATTCCGGTGCCAGAATCGGACATGAAATGGATCTGAGGTTAAATGAGGATTCACAGGCCCTTTATAAGGTGTTAAACGAAGTAACGAAATTGTATTATCAAACGTATTGGAAGGGAAATCTCGATGCCCAAAGCCCTTGGATAGATAAGATGATCCATTGTGTCGGAAAAAGCTCTTTTTTTAATACACAGCGTATGATGAGGGAATACAGACAGGTTATGTGGGAAACATAGAGTGCAGTGCCTCGAATGTGATACTTCATAAAATTTCGATATACGATATAATACATTTGAAAAAACGATATAAGTATAGAGCTTAATCTGGCATATGATTCCATTTAATATAGTTGTTTCGATTGATTTGAAAAAAGGCATTGGAAAGGATGGCGCGCTGCCTTGGGATTTAAACGGAGATATTAGGCATTTCCGTGAGATAACTGCAAAGGCCCGTTCTCCTAAGAAGAAAAATGTTGTTGTTATGGGAAGGAAGACATGGGAATCTATTCCCCAGGAATTCAGGCCTCTTCCGGAACGGACAAACATTGTTTTAACAAGAAATAAAAGCTTGTCGTTGCCAGAAGGGGTCATGAAGGCTGAGAGTTTTGAACGGATTTTGCAAATGGCTAATAACGAAAAACTGAAAGACCTTATCGAGACCATTTTTATCATCGGCGGGCAGCAGGTTTATGAAGAAGCCATAAAACTTAAAGAATGCGAAAAATTATATGTGACCCATATTCACAGGGAATTTGATTGTGACGCGTTTTTCCCATCATTTGAAGACAAATTCGTTTCCATCCGGTCTTCTGATGAGATGAAAGAAGGCCCGATCACCTACCATTTTCAAGAATATAAGCGAAAAGACGGAAAAGCATAATCATTCCGGTTTCGTTTATAATTCTTCGAATCGATGTAAACAAAAATATTAACCCATGCCTATGAATGATTTCTGCTTATAAATGAAAGCGTTTTCTTACTTTGTAGAAGATTGTTATAACCCATTGGTTTGCTGAGAGTTGTAAAGAAACCGTGCAGTCATTTATTTTAAGTTTTTACTTTTTAATTAGTTATTTTTTATCAGTTTTACGATATACTTAATATCAGACATCTTAATGAAACCTCACGCCAAGGCTTTGAACGGTAAATAATAACATTACAATAATACAACATGCTAAAAGTATCTAACAAAAAGCGGATATTGTTGGTTGATAATGACCGGAGCCAAACCGATACGCTCTCAATGCTTTTTGAAACTCGTGGTTATAACGTGACGGTGGCCCATTCCGGCCAGGAAGCTCTCCAAAAAGCATGTCATGACACTGATCTGATTCTGCTTGATATTGTCCTGCCTGATCAAGAAGGCTTTCACGTATGCCGGAAACTCAAAGAAAGAAAAGAAACACAAGACATTGCGATCATTATCCTAACCGGAAAATTGCTTACCAAAGACATTGTTGAAGCGCTATATTTGGGGGCTGATGACTATTTGGTCAAGCCCTATGAATATGAAGAATTGGTTGCGCGGATGGAGGCGGTAATGCGCAGGGGGACTATTACCGGTTATGAAAAGGGGAATTTGCATGACGAAAGAAACATTATTATTGAGCTGCGCAGGATCGTTGATGAAAAAATGATTGTACCATATTTTCAACCTATATTTCTGGCAAGTCCTTTTAAGTTATACGGATATGAGAGCTTGAGCCGGCCGGATACTTTTAGCTCGCTTAGCGATCCGAATTTATTATTTAAAGTTGCGATCCAATATGGTTTTTATCAAGACATTGAATTGATTGCTTGGGAGAAGGCATTGGAAAGGGTCCATGGCGATATTAAAGAGAATAAACTGTTTTTAAACTGTAATCCCTATTTGGTTGAGGGGCCGAAATTTATGAAGATCAAGTCAATATTCGAGAAATATCAAATCAATGTCAGGAACGTTTTTCTTGAGATTACGGAACGGTCCGCGATCCCGAATTTCAAGGCTTTTTATAACCATTTACAAGAGTACCGGGATTATGGGTTTAAATTTGCTGTTGATGATGTCGGGAGCGGTTATGCGAGTTTGGAATCCATTGCTGAGGCCAGGCCCGAAGTGGTAAAGATCGACCGCCATATTGTCAATCAATTGGAGAAGGATTCATTCCGGCGCAGTATTGTCAAATTCATTGTTTCATTTTGCACGGAACACAAGATTTTTACGATTGCAGAAGGGATCGAAACTAAAAAAGATTTCGAAATCGTCAAGGAACTTGGCGTTGATGCGGTCCAAGGATATTACTTCCAAAAACCATCTCCTCATATCACACCTGAAGATGCGCTTGTAAAGCGCATAGATCCATCCTAAATCATTGTTTTTACCTTTATTTACAGTTTTTACGATAATGTAATTTCGTTTTGCTTTTGAATTTAAAGCATATATAATGTGTTTTCGTGACACAAGAAAGGGCCTCCAGACATTAATATTTCAAATTAGTATAATACTTATGGGAACTGTAATTTTGTTGCATTTCGGAATTATTATAGCTTCAGCGCAATGGTTCATGCCTGAAGCGGCCTTTTTGAGCCTTCCTCTTATCCTAGCCGGGATCCTTACTGAAGAAAAACGCAGGAAATCAAAAAATTTTCTTTTTGTAATAGAGAACTTATCATGCTCCATTGCCTCAAATGTTATTGATAATGCGATTAATGTTGCCGGTTCGATTTTCATTGGGCAACCGGTTACCTTTCGTTTCGTGAAAAAGTGGCAAGGGATCACCTCAAGGGAAATGACTTATGGAATTTTTGAATAGATTTATTCAAGCCTATTGGATGTATTGCCAGGAAATATGGCTGTCCTTGGCCATTGGTTTTTTCATCAGTGGTTTTTTTTACAAATTTATCCCAACGGATATTGTTGATCGGCATCTTGGGGAAAAGGGAATTAAACCGATCATCATTTCAGCCATCTTTGGAACTTTTCTTCCGGTGTGTTGTATTGGTTCGTTGCCGATTGCCGTAACACTTCGCCGAAAGGGGGCGTCATTAGGCGCGGTCATGGCCTTTATGGTTGCCACTCCGGCGACGTCCATTTCAGCATTGCTGGTTTGCTGGCGGCTGCTCGGTCTGACCTTTACGGTTGTTATTTTTGTCGGGGTCATTATCATGGCCATCATCATGGGAGTTGTGATGAATGGCATTGAGGTCAAGACGGAGGGGAAGGAAAAATGTGTTCATGATGAACACTGTTGTCATGATGAAGCGGCCAAATCCCAGGAGCATAAAACGTCAGTTAAACAGAAAATCAAAGACGCTGTTGTTTACGCATTTGTAACGTTGCCCAAAGAGATCGGTCTTGAGATCATCATAGGGATTGCGATTGCCAGCTTCATTGCGGTTTTTGGACCAATTCAGTATTTGATTCAAAAATATTTCTCAGGTTTAATGGGGTATCTGTTCATTTTGATCATTGGCTTGTTGACTTACGTTTGCTCGACAGCGAGCGTTCCCATGGCGGACGCGTTTATAAAAAGCGGATTAAGTCAAGGCCAGGCGCTATGCTATCTGCTGGTTGGGCCGATCACAAGTTATGGCACAATCCTGGTCATTAAAAATGAATTCGGATACCGCATCCTCTGCTTTTATTTAGGCATTATTTCTTTGTTGTCCCTGATCTATGGTTTGATGTTTGATGTGTATTTATCAACCTTATGAAAAAAGTCGCAAAGCTGTAAAATCGGATCCGAAATAAGAGAATAATAGAAACCACTAATAAGAAAATGCGAGTATTGGAAACATATCCGAGATTCCTTTCTGATGGGGATATTGCGTTATTCCAGGGAGGAAATCATGCTTGCATGCAGGAAAAGTTGGGAAGCCATGTCATAAAGCGGGATGGGATTGAGGGTGTGTATTTTGCCGTTTGGGCGCCATCGGCAGAAAAGGTTTCGGTGATTGGGGATTTTAATCAATGGGATAAAGAAGCACACGTTCTTCAGGCCAGGCAAGACGGCTCTGGTATTTGGGAAGGGTTCCTGGAGGGCCTGAGAAAAGGGTGTTTATACAAATATCATGTGCGATCGAAATATAACGGATTTAGGGTAGATAAAGCCGATCCTTATGCATTTTACGGCGAGTGTCCGCCGAAAACGTCTTCCATAGTTTATGACGCGGAATATCAGTGGAACGATGCCGCTTGGTTGAAACAGCGCAAGAAAGCTGATTATACAAAGCAACCACTATCTGTTTATGAAATACATCTCGGTTCGTTTAAAAGAAACGGCAATGGGCCTGAAGGGTTTCTGACGTATCGTCAGATGGCGGAGCAAATAATCCCTTATGTGAAGGACATGGGGTATACCCATGTTGAGTTCATGCCGCTCATGGAACACCCCTTTTACGGCTCGTGGGGATATCAGACCCTTGGTTATTTCGCGCCGACGGCGCGTTACGGGAAGCCGGAAGACCTGATGTACCTCATTGATTGCTTCCATCAGAACGGCATCGGGGTTTTTATGGATTGGGTGGCCGCGCATTTCCCCAACGACGGCCATGGCCTGGTCTATTTTGACGGGACGCAGCTTTATGAGCATGGCGCCCTTCATCCTGACTGGCACAGCTGTGTGTTTAATTTCAGGCTCAACGAAATCCGGTCTTTTTTGATATCCAGCGCCCTTTACTGGGTTGAACAGTATCATATTGACGGGCTGCGGGTGGACGCGGTGGCTTCCATGCTCTATCTCGATTATTCCCGCAAAAACGGAGGATGGCAGCCGAATATTTACGGCGGGCATGAAAATCTGGAGGCGATTCATTTCTTAAGGAGCCTCAATCAAACGGTGAAAAGCCGGCACCCTGACGTGCAGATGATCGCCGAAGAATCTTCAGCATGGCAAAATGTTTCCAGGCCGGTTGAACAAGGGGGGTTGCATTTCGACATGAAATGGAACATGGGCTGGATGCACGATACGTTGCGATATATATGCCGAGACCCCTTATACCGCGGGCACCATGACCATGAGGTGGCCTTTTGCCTGTATTACGCGTTCAGTGAGAATTTCATGCTGTCCTTGTCGCATGACGAAGTTGTATACGGAAAAGGTTCGCTGATTTGCAAAATGCCGGGCTACGATTCTGAAAAATTCTCGAACCTGCGCGCCTTGCTTGGGTATATGTACGGTCATCCCGGGAAGAAACTGTTATTTATGGGCGGCGAGTTCGGCCAATGGAAAGAGTGGGGACATGAGTCCCAGTTGCAATGGGAATTGCTTCAATACGATCCGCATCGGCAGCTTCAGGAATGGGTGAAAGACCTTAACCATTTATACAGAACAGAGCCGGCGCTTCATGAGCGGGATTTTCAATCTCAGGGATTCGAATGGCGGGACATAGGACAGAGTCACATGGCCATTTTTTCGTTCTTGCGCAAAGGATTTGATCCCAAGGAAACCGTGCTCGTTATATGTAATTTCGGCAATATTACGCGGACGAATTATCCGGTCTGGTCGATGGACAACGGGACGTGGCAGGAGATCCTCAACAGCGATGACGCCCGCTATGGCGGAAAAGGTATCAGAGAGAATGAAAAAAACAGGACAGTCACGGATGGTTCCTTGACATTAACCATACCGGCATTAAGTACGGTCTTTTTGAAACGGATGAATGTAGGGGAGTGACGGAAATTTATGAAAAAGTATATTTGCGTTCATGGTCATTTTTACCAGCCCCCCCGGGAGAACCCGTGGACTGGAGTTATTGAAAAACAGCCCTCCGCAGCGCCAAGCCATGATTGGAATGAGCGTGTCGCCAAGGAATGTTATATCCCTAACGCGAAAACAGAAATTCTTGACAGTTGGAAAGTGACGGTCAAGACGGTTAATAATTATGCGCAAATAAGTTTTAATTTTGGGCCGACATTGCTGTCATGGCTTGAAAAAGCCTATCCGCAGACGTACAAATTAATCTTAGAAGCTGACCAAATAAGTACTGAACGGTTTTCAGGGCACGGATCAGCCATTGCCCAAGCGTACAACCACATGATTATGCCTTTGGCAAATGATCGTGATAAGCGCACTCAAGTCATGTGGGGAATAAAGGACTTCCAGTTTCGATTCAAACGCAATCCTGAGGGAATGTGGCTTCCTGAAACTGCGGTTGATGTACAAACATTGGAAATTTTAGCCGAGCAAGGCGTTGTTTATACGATCCTGGCTCCGCATCAAGCTGAATCGGTTACGCAGATTGGAGTTGATGAATGGGAAGATGTCTCGGACGGCTCCATTGACACGCAACTGACGTATCTCTGCCGGTTGCCCTCCGGTAAGGCCATGAACATTTTCTTTTATAATGGATATATTGCCAATGAAGTCGCGTTCGGCAACATGCTCAATGATGGCGCTGATTTCGCAAAACGCCTTGTCAAACAGTACCCGAAGCCCCTGGGCAGGGTGCGAGTATCTCATATTGCCAACGACGGGGAAACGTATGGGCATCACCATAAATTTGGGAACATGGCTTTAGCTTTTATGTTATATCATGTTGAAAAAATGCGGCTGGCGAAGATTACGGTTTACGGTGAATTTTTGTCGAAAAATCCTCCGGAATTTGAGGTCAAAATTAAGGAGAATACATCCTGGAGTTGTTGTCACGGGGTTGAACGTTGGCGAGCCAATTGCGGATGCCGGCTCGGGTTGCATAAAGAATGGAACCAGGAATGGAGGAAACCCCTCCGGGAAAGCCTGGATTGGCTGCGCGATCAATTGACCCCTTTTTATGAACGGTCCATGGCGGAATATTATGATGACCCCTGGCAAGTACGCAATGATTATATAAATGCGCTTCTCAGCCCTTCTGAAGAAACCCTCACTAAATACGTTTGGTCAAAAGCGCTTCGGCAGTTATCCGCGGATGATAAGAGAAAAATTAAGAACTTGCTTGAAATCCAGCATTATGCGATGCTGATGTTTACAAGTTGCGGGTGGTTTTTTGATGATATCTCCGGATTAGAATCGATTCAGATCCTTCAATATGCCGCCCGCGCCATGCAATTGGCGAAAAAGGCCGGGGCCGGTAATCTTGAAGAAGAATTTTTAAACCGTCTGGAATCAGCCAAAAGCAATGTCCCGGAAATGAAAAACGGACGGGCCATTTATAACCAGTTTGTGACACCCGCGAGGGACGTCAAGGAGAAGAAAAAAAATGTCTGAACGGAAAAGCGGAATCCTTTTGCATATTTCTTCCTTGCCTTCAGAATTCGGCATTGGCGATTTGGGCTCCGGGGCTTATCGCTTTGTCGATTTTCTTAGCAAGGCACGGCAGCATTATTGGCAGATCCTTCCGATCAATCCGACGGATTCCATCAGCGCGCATTCCCCTTACAGCAGTCTGTCCGCGTTTGCCGGGAACATCCTCTTTATCAGTTTGCAGCGATTAGTAGATGAAGGAATCTTGTCGGAAGGCGATATCAATGTGCGTCCTGAATTTTCGGATAAGATTGTCCAATTTGAGGCTGTTATTAAATATAAGAAAAAAATCTTGGACAGGGCCTATGAATGTTTTGTCTCTGACCCGATTGTCCGCCGAGCGCAGGAAAACGATTTTAACAATTTTGTTATATCCAATGCCTTTTGGCTTAATGATTATGCGCTGTTTATAACAATTAAAGAAAGGCATCAACAGAAAGGCTGGTTGGAATGGCCGGAAGATTTGCGCCGCCGAAAGAATAAAGCTTTGAAGGATTTTGAGAAGTTACACAAAGACGAATTGAACAAAGTCAAGTTTCTCCAGTACTTGTTTTTTAAACAATGGCGTGAATTGAAAGACTATTGCGCCAGCAAGAACGTGCGTTTGCTTGGAGATTTATCCATATACATGAATTTGGATAGTGTCGATGTCTGGCGATATCCGGAAAATTATAAATTAGACGATCAGTTAAACCCTATCGGAGTGGCGGGTGTCCCTCCTGATTATTTCAGCAAAACGGGACAGAGGTGGGGAAATCCGGTTTATGACTGGGATCATTTGCAGCAATCTGAATTTTCCTGGTGGATTGAGCGGTTCAGGTTTAATTTTCGCTTGTTTGATGTCGTCCGTATCGACCATTTCCGTGGATTGGTCCAATATTGGGAAATCCCGATTAAAGAAAAAACAGCTGAAAAGGGAAAATGGAACAACGTGCCAACGGACGCCTTTTTTAAAACCCTAAAACAATCTTTTCAAAAACCAGTAAAGATTATTGCCGAGGACTTAGGATTCATTACCGACGATGTGCGTAACGCCATGCGACGTCTTGGTTTCCCTGGGATGAAAGTATTGCTCTTTGCCTTCAATGGCGACATGAAAACCCACCCCTATTTGCCTCATAATTACAAAGAACGATGCATTGTCTATACCGGCACTCACGACAATAATACGGTCTTAGGGTGGTTTAAAGACGAGGCAACCGCTGATGAAATCGCGAATATAAAGTTATATCTGAATAAAGAGGTTTCCTCCCGGAGTATTAGTTGGGATTTAATTGATCTGGCGTTTCGTTCGGATGCGGAAATAGCGATAGTTCCTATGCAGGATGTCCTGGGGCTCGGGAGTGACGCCCGGATGAATATACCTGGAACAATACAAGATCAAAACTGGCGATGGCGCCTGTCTGAAAATGAGTTAATTGATAAAATTATCAACCAACTGTCTCAGATAACGCTTAAAACGGGTCGCGCTTGATTCTTTTATCTTCGACAATTCCGCTAATTTTCTTGAGGCATTCATTCGGGTATGTTAAAATCATCCCATTGATGTGATTTCAAAGGCATACAAAAACAAGAAATCCTGCCCCATTCATCATGACGAAAAAAGTCAAAACGGTTTATGTCCTATTCGTATTAATTATGATCGGATGTGCGCGTATGCCGTTTCTAAAAAAATCATCAGAGCCCCTTAATGAGACAAATGAATCCAGCAAGAACAGGCAGACAAAGGAATCGAGTGGTTTTGTTAAAAAGGGCAGCATCCTTGATGCCAAATATCTCAAACGAGGGGATAAAATAGTCATCATCCCTTTTAAGGCCGGTGTTGATGTTACGGCAAATGATGAGCTTGGAAGGATTGCCCTTATGATTGTTAAGGGTATTGCCGATTCTTTTCATAATCATGGTGATGTGTTCAATGTTTTGACTGACGAAAACGCGGAAGGCGCTGATCTGATCATTAAAGGACACGTAACGGGTATTCAAGGCCCATCAAAAATCAGACGATGGGTATTGCTTAAGGGGCGCAAGTCGCTAAGCGTTGAAGGTGAGATGGTTGAAAAGCAGACGTGGAAAACTGTTGCTGTATTTTCCGATCAAATTCTTGGCAAGAACGATACTTACAACGATTTGGGCTATAAAATAGGGATGAATGTCGGCGAATTTATTTCTTCCGAGACCGAATAAAATATTTTGAAGGATTTAAAATGATCGTTGTTACGGGAGCGGCTGGTTTTATCGGAAGCTGCATTGTTGCAAGACTGAATGAACGGGGCATAAGTGACCTCGTTCTTGTTGATCATATGCAGGATGATTTAAAAAAAGAGAATTTAGAGGGAAAACGATACAAGAAGTATTACGATAAAAAGGATTTCTTAAAACTTGTCGTACAAGATAATCTTGAGCGCAATATCGGATGTGTCATTCATATGGGCGCTTGCAGCTCGACAACGTTGCAAGATAAACGATATTTTGAAGAGAATAATTATCTGTACTCGCGTAAATTGGCTCAGTGGGCGATGAATCATGGCATACGGTTTATTTACGCCAGTTCGGCGGCAACGTATGGGGATGGGTCGGCTGGCTACTGTGATGATGATGAAACAATACGCCGATGCGTACCATTGAATTTATACGGTGAATCGAAACAGAAGTTTGATCGATGGGTGCTGGAGGAGGGGCTCCTGGATAAAGTGGTTGGCCTGAAGTTCTTTAATGTGTTCGGGCCGAATGAGTACCATAAGGGGGACATGCGTAGTGTTGTGGCCAAGGCGTATCAACGGGTAGCTGACAAGGGAGAGATGGCGCTGTTTAAGTCTTACAATAAAAAATATGGCGATGGCGAACAAAGAAGGGATTTTATTTATGTTAAGGACGCCGTCGATATAGTATCATTTTTCATCGACCATCCACAACTGAGCGGTATTTACAATGTTGGCACCGGTTTGGCTCGGACCTGGAACGATCTTGCCAGATCCCTTTTTGCGGCGGTTGGCAAACCTTTTAATGTGAAATACATTGAAATGCCGGAAGTTTTGAGGGCTCGGTACCAGTATTTTACGCAAGCCGACATGACAAAATTGAAAAGGGCAGGATATCAAAAACCGTTTACTTTATTGGAAGATGCTGTTTACGATTATGTACAATACCTTTTTGGACATCGCTATATCTGAGCCTTAAGGAGACGCATATGACTATTCTAATCTATATGGGAATCGCTGCGTTATTATTTATCATCGGGATCATATTCATTCTCAAGAGCATTCCTTCTGAAGATGAAAAGGTTGTACCGATATTGGATTTCAAGGAAATCCGTAAAATGAATGATGAAAATGCTCTTTCACAAACGGGAGGGACAAAGGATGCCATGGGGCCTAGAATGGCGAATGAAGGGCAGCCTTATGAAAATCGTATATTGGAGGAAAATCATCAATTGCGCAAGGAGATCGTTGAGTCCAAGGTTAAATACGAGCAGCTCGAGGAGCGTATGGAAGGTTTAAGAAAGGAATATGGTCAGTTAAAAGAACGCGAAGAAAAGAATCAAAAGATTTTCATGAATGAAAACGTGAGAATGAAGGCAGAAAGGGAAGAGTTATCGTCAAGCGAAGGCATATTAAGTGAATTGAAAAACAAGATTGAACTACTTGAAAAACAATACCGGGAAAGTCAAATGCGGCAAGGGGAAATGGAGGCCATGATCGGGCAGTTAAGGGCCGAGAAAAATGACCTGTTGGCCCAAACGAGAATGAAAGAGGAGCAAGCCGAAGCTCAACGGAAAGAACAAGCGTTCGTTTCGAATAAATCAGAGTTCGAGGCGCTCAGCAATAAGCTGGTTGAATCCATTTCAACGATTGAAGAATTGAAACGTGAGAATAAAGATCTTCAGCGGGAAAAACAGGAGCTAATGGATAAATTCAAGAAAACAGAAGAATTAAATAATCACCTGATGAAAAAAGAAAAAATGATGCAATATGAATTGACCAAAAATCGCGCGCAGGCCATTGGGCTTGAAAAAATTTGCGCCGATTTTCGGACTAAGATCGAGACTTTGGAAGAAACGGCTGCGGAAGCGTAACCAATTAATAACAGCAAACATGATTCCGATTAAATTATCCATTATACAAAGAAAACAGTACTTAATTTGTGCGATATGTTTAATGGCTTTCATGAGCGGATGCGCCCATGTCACCGAAACGGCAAAGGTTATTTGGGGCTCATCCATACGGGCATTGGAAGATGCGCGTGTTGATGCTCTTACAAAAACATATCGATGCAGTCTTAATGATTGTTATGATGCCGTGTTGGATCTTTCGCGCCATCAAAATGTCCAGAACAGTCAAGCTGAAAATGAGACGGAAATTAAATCCACGAATGAAAATTATTTCGATGTCTTCATCGATAACCGAAAAAAAGGCCATATGGTGATTATGGGCATTGAAGGGAATGTCGACACAACAGAGGTTGGGATATTTTTCTTTCAACCCACATTGACAACGGTCAAAATAGAAATCTCGTCTCTCAGCAGTAGTGCCAAACGCAAAGCGGCCCAAATCATATTCGATGCATTAAACCTTCGGTTTTCCGAATCGCAATAAGAACGACCCATGAAGCGCTATACCAAAATCATCTGCACGCTCGGCCCGGCCAGTTCGAACGTAACTTCGATTGAAAAAATGGTTACCTGCGGGATGAACGTAGCGAGAGTCAATTTTTCGCATGCCACAAGAATAGAACATCAAAAAATGATTAATCAAATCAGGTCCATCAACAAAAATAAAATCGAAATATTAACCGATTTGGAAGGATATCGCATACGGCTTGGCCCATTTAAGAAGAAAATCCATCTTGGGGAGGATGGCAGATTCATTATGTCCAACGAACCGTATTGGGGAGATAATCATATTCCATTTAATTATGCCGGAGATATGTCCAGAATAAAAAAAGGTTATGACATTTTTGTTGATGACGGGAAAGTCCATTTGCGGGTTGTTGGTGTAAGAAATAAGCGCTTGAACGTAAGGGTGGTTCAAGAAGGGGTTTTAACGGAACGTAAGGGAGTCAATATCCCTGATTTAACGCTGGAAGCGGATATTATGACGAAAAAAGACAAGGAGGATGTCGAGTTTGGCATTCAAAACAAAGTAGAGAAGATCGCGCAATCGTTCGTGCGTAACAAAAGGGATATTCAAAGGGTCGCGGATATTGTTAAATCAAAACTGCCGGATTGCCAGGTCATCGCAAAGATTGAAAGTCAGGCAGGGCTGCATAATCTTGACCAGATTCTTGATGCTTGTGACGGCGTGATGATTGCCCGGGGCGATTTGGGCGTGACTATGCCGATTTACAAGATCCCTATGATTCAAAAGCATATTGTCCGCCATTGCAACCGGAAAAAGAAATTTTCGATTACGGCAACACAAATGCTCGACAGCATGATCGAGAACAGCCGTCCGACCCGGGCTGAGGTTTCTGATGTTGCCAATGCCGTTTTGGACGGAACGGACTATGTCATGCTGTCTGGGGAAACGGCGGTTGGGCGATATCCTGCGCGCAGCGTGAACATGATGAGGCAGATTGTCGAATATACTGAGCAACATGAACATGCGATGCTATAATATGTCTATACTGGAGTTTGTTAATGATTGAACATGAATTATTGTTTCTAGGCTTGCTGAAAGACGGCCCAAAACATGGGTATGAAATTAAGCGGCAAATTGAGGAAGAACTTTTTCCGTTTGTTGGGCTAAAGATAAAATCGATTTATTATCCTCTAAAAAAGATGGAGAAGCTGGGGCTGATCAAAAAAGACGTGGGCCGGGAAGGTAAATGGCCCGAAAAATATATATACAGCCTTACAGGAAAAGGGGGGAAAATCTTTGATCATTTAATTACCGATAGTTTTCTCTCTATTGAACGGCCGTATTTCAATATTGACCTGTCGTTGTATTTTTTGCAATACGTTGATAAGAAAATAGCCAAACGACAGTTAAGGGGCCGTGTGCTTTACTTAAGGCGCATACGAAGAGAATTAGAGGCATACAGAAAAGGAATGAAAAAGAAGGACCAAGGGCATCTTGAAGTTATCCTCGATCATGACCTTGATCTTGTTGAAGCTGAGATCAATTCTATCGCTAAATTAGTGAAGGTCATCACATAAATCCGCATAAAATTGCCGCATTTTCTATATCCCAATTATCTATTATAATCCTTGACAAACCAAATTCTTTTATTAAAATCAAACTAGTAAAATTTTAGTAGTTATATGGCTGGTTCAGTTTATGTCAGAAGCTTCTTATTTATTAATAGTTACACGAAAATGACATTATCATGAACATTCGAAGAACGCTACAGAACACAGTTGATCGATTTGCCGAGAAACCTGGAATAATATTTGAAAACAAGAATATTTCATTTAAGGAAATCCAGGAGCGGACTCTGAAGTTAGCTAATGTCTTGCGCGGATGCGGTGTCGCTAAGGGAGATAAAATCGCAATTTATCTTCCAAACTCACCGGAATATGTTTATAGCTATTTAGCCTGTTTTCATCTGGGTGCGGTTGTAGTGCCGATGGACTATATGCTTAAAGGGGATGAGCTCACTTCTTGTTTAGGCCATTCTGAGACTAAAGTTCTTATTGCGAGAAACAGGCCCGACGTTGACCTTGGTGAAATTCAGGAAAATATTGATTGTCTTGAAACAATAATTTTGTGTGGCGAGCCAATCGAAGGAAGTCAAAATTTTAAGTATATACAATATGAAGATAATGTAAATAAGGCTGATACGAAATTGCCTGAAGTAACCATTGCTGATAATGACCCTGCGATGATTATGTATACATCAGGCACGACCGGAAAGCCCAAAGGCATACTGCTTAATTATAAACATCTTGAAGGGTCGCCGAAGGCCATGGAGCACTTTGTTGACTTGACCGAAAAGGACATTAAATTGGCTGCTTTACCGCTAAGTCATATTGGCGGCTTTATTTACATTCAGAATTCAATCCTCTTTGGCATCACGCTCGTCCTTATGGAGAGATTTAATCCCTTTAAATTCTTGGAAAATATTCAGCAACATAAGGTCACCTGTTTTCATATCGTGCCAGCGATGTATACGGCGATCCTTTCCTTGAAACAGATCGAGAATTTTAACCTCTCGTCACTAAGGTGGGTCGTTGTTTTCGGAGCGCCAAGTTCGCCGGAAATTCTCAAACAGTTCCATAGATACTGCCCTAATGCAAAATTCCTGAACGGATGGGGTATGACCGAAACGTGTCCGCCGAACACAGTGACGCCGATGGATAGTGATAATATTGCCAGCGTTGGGAAGCCGGCACCAAGTTGCCATATAGCCATTGTTGATGAGGAGGACAAGGAACTCCCGGCGGGTGAGATTGGCGAAATCGTGATTTCTGGATGGGTTATCATGGATTGTTATTACAAGGACCCTGAAGCCACAGCGGAAGTGAAACGCAATGGCCGGCTTTATACGGGTGATTTAGGAAAATTTGATGAGCAGGGGTTCCTTTATATTGTCGGGCGGAAAAAGGAGATGATCAAGGTGGCAGGACAGATCGTTTATGCGCCGGAAGTCGAAGCCGCTTTTCAAAAGAATGAGAATATCGCTGAAGTGGCCGTAGTCGGTGTGCCTGATGATTTACGCGGTGAGGCTGTCAAGGCGTTTATTGTGTTCAAAGAAGATGGAATGAAAATGAGCCCGGAAGAATTGAAATATTTTGCTAAGGAACATTTGGCGCATTTCAAAGTGCCGCAGCATATTGAAATACGCACGGAATTACCAAAAAATAGGACAGGGAAGATCGATAAAACCATGTTAAAAGAAGGGCCGTCCGTTGGTCAGAGTTCAATGACCAGTGACCAGTGATCGAATCTAAATATTTCATTTTTGGCAATAAGCCCTGAACAACGGCCACTGATTAACGAGAGGAAAAATCATGACAACACAGATGCAAAGAGAAATTCATTTAACTGGAAAGGATCTTATGGGGATGGTCCAATTGCGTCCCCAGGATATCGGAAAATATGCGATTATTCCCGGGCCTAAAGAACGGCTGGATGGATTCTTGAAGAACCTGGAGAAACCGATCAAAAATTTCAGTTTTATGGAATATACAATGTATACCGGCGAATACGAGGGGACGAAGATCACGTCAATCAACGGCGGGCGTTTTTCCGCTGATACAGCGATCACAACCGAGATCCTTTGTAGCGCACAGGCCCGGACCATGGTGCGTATCGGAAGCTGCGGAGCCTTAAACGAAAACATTAAAATTGGGGATTTGATTGTCGCTGATAGCGCGATACGCGGTGAAGGCGTTACGCCTTATTATGTTGATGATCCCAAGTTTCAGCCGTCGGCAGACAAAAATTTGACCGATGCCCTTTATGAGAGCGCAAAAGCGTCTGGATATAAAGTCCATCGCGGCAGGGTGTGGTCAACGGATGCGATCCTTCGCGAAACGAGAGAATATGTCGGAAAGGCGATAAATAAAGGAGCGATCGCCGTGGATATGGTGACGTCTGTCTTTTTGACAATCTGCCAGCTGTACAAGATTCCGGCAACGGCCATCTTGGCGGTGAGTGATCATATCATTACCGGAGAGATGGGGTTCATGGATGCCAACTATTACATGGCCGAGCACGCCATGATCGGCATTTCGCTTGATCTTGTCAAGCGGCTGGAAGGGAAAACGAAGGCGAAGGTTTAATGAGCAAGAACAACAAAAACAATCATATTAAGGAATCGCCATTATTCTGGCCGGCATCTATGAAGGGCAATGCCCTTTGGGTGCTTGACGAAACACGAATCCCTCAAAAATTGCATTATATCCAGGTCCGCAATGTCCGTGAGGCGGTTAATGTGATCCGGCAGATGAAGACCAGGGCGTTCGGGCAATTTCTTGTTGTGCTGAACACATTTTTATTGGTGATCAGGAAAAACAAAGGCCGTCCCAATAAGGTTCTGGCGGCTGCCGTAAAGTCAGCAGCCAAACGTTTAAACAAGAGCCGGCCGACCTTTCCGTTCTCTGAAGTCACATCGGTCGTTGTCGGTTGGGCGGAAGAGGCGATAAAAAAGGGACTAAAAGCAGATGTGTTTATTGCAAAAAACATTTTGGGTTATTTGGCGGGAATACGTGCGCGGCGGCTTAAACGTGTTTGTAAAATTGCCGATACCATTAAGGATGGCGACAGTATTCTGACACATTGCAATGTCAGCGGAGAATTGGCCATGGCCGCATCGATTTGTCAGAAACAAGGGAAAGAAATCCATTTCTTTGCGACGGAAACCCGGCCATATTTTCAAGGCTCAAAATTGACATATTGGGAATTGAACCGCATGGGGGCCAAGGTCACATTAATTGCCGACAATGCGGTCGGTTCTGTTATGGCAGATGGTTTGGTGAATAAGGTGATTGTCGGGTCTGACCGGTCTTGTGCGAATGGCGACTTTGCCAATAAGATCGGGACATACCAGATTGCGGTCTTGGCTGAGGAGTTCGGGATCCCTTTCTATGTGTTGACGCAGCCATCAAATAGAATAAAAAGAGGGAAAGATATTCCGATCGAGATCCGCAAGGCGAAAGAATTGTTGCGCTATTCGGGGAAAAGGATCGTCAGGGGGCCCGTTAAAGGATTTTATCCGGCGTTTGATGTTGTCCCTCATAATCTTGTGACAAGGGCCATTGCCATTGATGTTCGTTAGAGAGAAAAACATTGTTCTCATGCAAGGGGTTTTTGAATCATCGCTTTTTGACCTGATTTCAAAACGAAAGGATAAAGATTATTTTATTCTCGAAGGCAGGCCGGGACTCGAAGCGGCAAAGCAGTCATCATGCGAATTCCTGAAACGAAATATTCAGCCAACGGTCATTTCGGATAACATGGCCGGTTTTCTTTTTTACAGGAATTTAGTTAAAGAGGTTTGGCTTTCCTATCAAATGGTCAATGCGAAAGGCGCCCTTTGCCAAATTGGGGGGCTTATCTTGGGGGTTTTGGGTTATCGGCACAAGATCCCGGTTTATCTGTATCCCAGTCCACTGAACAGGCAAATGATAGCCAGTCAAAAGAAGATCAAGTGTTTTAACGGCGTGAGGGTCGTGACAGGCAGAATTTCGGGATATGTTCCGCTTCTCGAATGGGTTCCAAAAAAATATATAGGAAAAGTATATGGAAAACAACCAGCCCCAAAATCTTAAGAAGAATATTATCGCCATTGGACGGCTTCTTTGGGAGAAGAACCTTGTGACGGGATTAAACGGAAACATAAGTTTACGCGTTGATAACGGAACGATTGCCCTGACAGGGCATGAGACATGTTTGGGATTACTGCAGGAATCAGACATATTACATATGAGGCTTGATGGCGAAGTCTTAGATAAAGGTAACGTTTCATCTGAGAAATTACTGCACACTGAGATTTACAAAAATTTCCCAGAAGCCGCTGCGGTCATACATACCCATACAACGTATACAAGCGCCTATTTCCTTCGGAATAAAAGCCTGACGCCGCAGATATTTGAATCAAAGATGTATTTAGGGAATATCCAATCTGTGGAACAAAATTCTCCGGCGGTTACTGATATTGCCCCGGTTATTGAAGCGCTCAAGAGCAACAATATTGCCGTTTTGCGAAACCATGGAGTTGTTGCAAAGGGAAGGGGCCTTTTTGACTGTTTTCTTCTAATACAGGCGCTTGAAGAGGCCGTGACTATTGACGCGATAAGCCGGCTTTACCCACAAGATATTAAGGTAGAAACACGGCTGGGATCACGATCGAAGGCTTCCTCCGGAACAAAAAAATATAAGCTGTTTTCCCAAGAGCAAATCGATCAAATCGTCAAAGTCGTTAATGATGATCAGCAAATGAAAGAACTTGGATCAAAGACAAAGATGACCATGGATTTAGCGGTTCAAATGGAAGAAACAGGGGCAACGTATCGCTTCACGTTTAAAGACGGAAGGATTACGGACGTCGGCAACCAATCTGATGCCGAGTTCTTGATTACGGCGCCTGAAAGCGTCTGGCGGGCGGTTTTTAAACGAGAAATCGACCCGTTTGTCGCAACAACGCAAAAGAAAATGAACCTGAAAGGGGATTTTGCCAAGATTTCAAGATGGTATGCTCCCTGCAGTAGGATTTTTGAACTGTGGGGAACCATCCCCGTAGAGTAAAGGACGCCGTCATGATTGATTATACAGACCTCATTATAGCCCTGGATAATAAGCTAAAAGAATTTAATTATGTTATGGACCCCCAAATTACAATCCCGAATATTCAATATGTTTCTTACATCAATGACCGAAGCATTTTTAAGGTCAAGAATCTTTGCTCTGTGATTGACCTGCCTGATAACATGATCGATCTTAATACAGCCAGAAATTTCATGCAATTCTTAAAAAAGAGCCTGCTGGAACAATACGGGGATGCGTTTTTATGGAAAGAGCTGGAAATGTGCTTTGTGGTTTTGTGTAATGATAAGTTATATGCATCATTAAAAAATAACAACGGAAAAATCATGGACGAAACAAGCTTTTCCCTAAGCGCCATGCTGGGGACATGTTTTATTAATAAAGAGGCCATAGACGCTTTTTCGGTGTCAACATGGGGGGTTTATTTCTCAGGGGACCATTTCAAGGCGATCGATGGAATTGTCAAACGCTGGAGCGATGAGAAAAAGAAGGCTCATGAAAATTGAACCTATGGATACAACAGCCATTCGACAATATGACGTTTTGATTGACGACGGCATCAAGCCAGTTAAGTCGCGAGGTTATTTTGATAGTATTAATCCTTCGACAGGCGAGACGTTTGCGCAGGTGGCCAATGCAAATGTTGAGGATATGCGATCGGCCATTCGGGCCGCACGGGCGGCTTTTGACAGCGGCCGCTGGTCAAAATTGCCCATAACGGAACGCGGCAAATACCTGGTCAAGATCGCGCGACTTATTCGCGCCAACGCTAAAGAACTCGCTGAATTAGAAACTTGGGATACGGGAAAAACGACAAAACAAACGACATTCATTGATGTGCCGACATGCGCCGATACATTTGAGTATTTCGGAAAGATCGCTAACGAATTGGACAAGAGAATAAATCCGGTTCAGACAACGGTCAAAAGCATCACCGAACATGAACCGATAGGGGTGGTGGGATGCATTATCCCATGGAATTATCCGTTGATTATGGCCGGATGGAAAATGGCACCGGCGCTAGTTGCTGGGAACACTGTTGTGTTCAAACCGTCCTCAACGGCAAGCGTTTCGGTCCTTCGGCTGGCCCAGATTATTGAAGAAGCGCATTTGCCCAGCGGTGTTGTGAACATTGTCAGCAGCAAGGATCATGATGTTGCCGATGAACTTATTCGAAGCAAAGATGTCAATATGGTCAGTTTCACGGGTGGAACAAAGACCGGCCAGCATATTATTCAATTGAGCGCTGATACGACCAAGAAACTATCGCTGGAATTGGGTGGAAAGTCTCCCAATATTGTTTTTGCGGATTGCAATTTCGATGCGGCAATAGGGGGGACAATGTCCGCGATCTTTATGAACCAAGGTCAAATGTGCACGGCCGGTTCTCGTTTATTGTTGGAAGAAAGAATTTATGAACGGTTTTTGACCGCGCTGGTTGAGAAAACAAAGGAATTAAAGATAGGAAATGCGTCCGATTATGAAACGCAATTCGGCCCATTGGTCAGCATTCAGCATCGGGAAAGTGTTTTAGAATACATCAAAAAGGGCATCCAGGAAGGGGCCAAGCTTGAATGTGGGGGGAAAATACCAATAGGTGGTCAATTTAAAAAAGGCGCTTATTTAGAGCCAACGATTTTCTCAAACGCCAATAATCGAATGACCATAGCGCAAGAAGAAATATTCGGACCGGTATTGTCCGTCATCAAGTTTTCTGATGAAGATGAGGCCATCCAAATTGCCAATGATTCGATATACGGTCTGGCATCGATGATTTGGACGAAGGATCTTAAAAAGGCGGAAGAGGCGGCAAAGAAAATTCAAAGCGGTGTTGTTTGGATCAATACCTATGGCGGATTTTATAACGAAGCGTCCTTCGGCGGTTATAAACAGAGCGGATATGGGCGAGAGCTAGGTGTTGAAGGGCTATTGGAGTATACGCAAAGCAAGCACATATGCACGGATAAGACTCCCGGGGGACGGCCGTTAGTCTCGGCATGGTTTTGACTGTCAAGCCCTGGAACGGCGGCGATTTATTTAATGACAATAGTTATCAAGAAATGGAAACAATGGATTAAATGAACGTAAGGGTCGCATATATGCGACCCCTACCATCAAGGAGGAAATACCAATGAAAGTTTTATTTTTGACACCGCCGTTAAAGGCTTGGGATTCGCATGGGCATCATCTGGCGGCCAATCAAATGCACGCGCAGTTAGCCGCCTATTTAAGAGCGAAAGGGGCGGCTGAAGTCGATGCGCTGGATTGCCGGGCCATGGAAATGGATACGGCTGCGATGCTCAAATATGTGCAAAAAACAAAACCGGACATGGTTTTTGTCGGCGAATTGCTCCATTCAACCTGCGGGGCGGCGGTTATCGGATATTTTAACGACGGTCTTCGTGTCATCAAGGAAGCCATGCCTTCGGTGAAAACGGTTGCCGGCGGCTTGTGGTATTCCGGGGATTGTGATCGCCAGATGCGCCTGAATCCGACCATTGACTACATCATGATCGGAGAAGCGGAACTGACGATGAAGGAGCTTATCAATAATATCAATAGCGTCAATCGCAAACCCGAAAGTGGAATCGCCGGGCTGGTGTCCCGAAAAACGGACGGAACAGTTGTGATCGGGCCTCACCGCGATCTTATCCCTGATTTGAATGTCCTGCCGATGCCGGCGTATGATTTGTTTCCTATGGATAAATATGTCGGGCACACGTATTGGAAGCCGTTTGCAGAGCTCATGACCTCGCGCGGTTGCCCGGGCAAATGCCATTTCTGTTATGAATGGGCCCTTTATGACAGTCGCACGGCAACCAAGGATTTTACATCATGGAGGGGTTTAAACGGCAAGCGGATTGTCGACGAGTTGGAAATCCTTGAAAAGAAATACGGGATTACGACGGTTGTTTTTCAGGACGACGCTTTTAATACAGACACGAAGGAAATGATCGCGTTTTGCGAACACAAAATAAAACGCGGCAATAAAATCGATTGGGTCGCGTTGGGAAGGGCTGATCAATGGGTCAGTCAGCATGAGATCCTTCCTTTGATGAAAAAGGCAGGCTTGTTTTTGGCGTTAACGGGGGTTGAGGTTGAAGATGACCTGACTTTAGCGAAACAGGGCAAAGGGGTCACGATTGACCAGATTAAAAAAACCGTGCGGATTTTACGTGAACAGGATATCGGAAGCGTGGGGACAGTTCTCATCGGTCTGCGCGATGATACGGAGGCCAAGATCAAAGAACGGCTGCGCATCGCCGATGAGATCGATCCGGATATTTTTGCTTTGGATTACATGACGCCGGTGCCGAATTCTCCTGATTGGAAATACGGCATCAAGAAGGGGTGGTTTGACCCGGACAGGATTGATCTAAAGACATGGGACTTTCAGCATCCGGTCGTGCCGACGGACCATTTGACTGTTGAAGAAGTGGGCAGGCTTGGCGCCTGGTGCATGCGGGAATACTATTCGAAACCGGAAAGGATACACCGCATCTTTACGAGCAACTATGATGAAAAAGTCAAGCTGTGCGTAAAGGACTTCATGAGCAATATTGCCAAGTGGGAAAAGAACTCACGGACACCGGCAACGGTAAGATGAAAAGGACAATGATATGCCCGAGCCAGTGACAAAATTGAAATGGGAAACAAACGCTTTAAAAAAATACCAGCTCATAATTGCAAAAATCCCGCTCTTTCATCGCGACATTGCCAAAACGGTCGTGGATAAGAAAGCGGAAAGCAATGCGAAGGAACGCGGGGCCGATATGATTGAAGAGGCCGATATTATCAGCGCGTTTATGACGGAAGTTCCGAAAGCGTTTTACAGCCTGATGATCCGGTTGTTTGATGAAGTTGGATTTAAGTATAAGGAGTTGAAGTAAGAACATGGAAGGGAGAAGTAAGAGGCGGGAATATGAAAGTTGATAAACAGAAAAGTTTATATTTAGCGTTTAAATGCCGTTGATTTGTTTTTGCTTCTTACTTCTAGCTTTAAGGAAAATTCTGTTATGACTATCGCGATTATAGGTGCCGGGGCCATCGGCTCAGTTGTCGCTGCGTATTTAACAAGGGCGGGGCAGGATGTTACCTTGGTTGGCCGTGACAATCAGGTCAAAATAATCAAGGAAAATGGCCTTAAGATCAAAGGTGTGCGCGGGGAAGAAACGTTTGAAGTAAAAGCCAAGCTGAGACTCGATCAAAACTGCGACCTGGTTATTTTGACCGTAAAAACGCAGGATATTGAAACGGCTGTTCGCGACAATCAGAAGTTTTTGAAGGATTCTTTGGTTTTGAGTTCGCAAAATGGCGTTCAGGCTGACCATCGTTTGAGGAAATATTTCCATCAAAAAAACATATTTAGCAGTATTGTCATGTTCGGGGCGACCTATGTAAAGCCAGGAGAGGCAACATTTAATTTTGAAGGGGATTGGATTGTCGGGAAGCCGTTTGAACCAGTCGATGCAAAAACTGAAGAAATTGCCGAATTCCTGAGGGCGGCTTTTCCCATTGTTGTCTCTGAGGATATTATTGGGATGAAATGGTTAAAATTATTTGTCAATTTTAATAATTGCATTCCGGCGTTGATTGGAAAGTCTATGCAGGAAACATTTGCCGATATGGATTTGTGCAGGTTGAGCATCCTGCTTTTGAAGGAGGGTATCGGGATCATTCAAAAGGCGGGCATAATCCTGGTATCCATGCCCAAATTCCCTGTTGAAAGAATTATGGGATTGGTTCAAATGCCGATTGACCAGTCGGCTGGGATTATGAACAAGACGCTGACGACATTAAGCAAGGAACCTCTTTATGGATCGATCTTGCAGAGCATTCTGCGAAAGCGCCCAAGCGAAATTGACTATATTAACGGTGAGATTGTCCGTCTTGCCGAGCAACTTGGCGAAGATGCTTCATTGAATCGTAAGCTTGTTGACATGGTTCATCAAGTTGAGCAAACCGGAGCGTTTTACAAATCCGGTGACATAAAAGGACATTTTGGATTAAAGGCAAGAATGTAGGGAACACGCACCATGCGGCCGGCCCGTACAGTATTTATATTTGTGAACACGGAGCAACAATGAATGATAAAAGACGAGTTGTCATTACCGGTGTCGGTGTTATATCGCCCAACGGGGTTGGGAAAGAAGCCTGTTGGGAAAATATGATCAATGGCGTGTCAGCCATCCGTAGGGTAGCGGAATTTGACATGTCCCAGTTTAATACAAAAATAGCGGCACAAGTGCTGGATTTTGATCCGTTGAAAGAGGGATTAAGCCACGAAGAAGCGGTGAGAATGGACCGGTACGTTCAGTTTGCGGTTGTTGCGGCCGATGAAGCTTTGCGGGACTCCCGCCTCGATTTGAACAGATGCAATAAAGAAAGGATCGGCGTGTCGTTGGCCAACGCGATTTGCGGGACCAAATGGATGGAAGAGGAATTCGCCCTCGTGACGGACAGCGGGAAAAATGCTATCGATCCTACGATCGTCCGGCCCGATCTTTACGATGCCGCGATGTTCAATACGCCATCGAGCGAAATTGCCGCGAGATATGGATTGAAGGGGGTCTGTAACACGATTTCCACCGGTTGCACGGCGGGGACCGATTCGGTCGCGTTTTCCTATGAGACAATTTTAGACGGTGACGCGGATGTTATGATCACCGGCGCCAGCGAGGCGCCGATCTGTCCTATGACCTTTGGATGTTTTGATACGGTCAATGTGCTTTCAACCCTAAACGATGATCCGCCGAGAGCCTCGCGGCCATTTGATGCCAATCGTAACGGTTTTGTCATTTCGGAAGGGGCGGGATTATTGGTTGTCGAAGAACTTGGGCACGCGCTTGCGCGCAAGGCGCGGATTTATGCCGAAATTATCGGATACGGAACGACCTGCAATGCATATCATATGACAGATCTTCCTCCGGAAGGCGATGCGAAGGCCGCCTGTATCCGCTTGGCGCTAGACGATGCCGGCATCAAGCCTGAGCAGATTGATTATATCAATGGCCATGGGTCCTCAACAAAGCAAAACGATGTTTTCGAAACCAACGCGTATAAAATGGTTTTCGGTGATTATGCTTATAAAATACCGATCACATCATTAAAATCCATGATTGGGCATCCGCTGGCCGCAGCCAATGGGATTGAACTAGTCGTTGCGGCATTAACGTTCGAACGGAATATTATACCACCAACGATCAATCAGGAAACGCCGGACCCGGAATGTGACCTGGATTATGTCGCGAATGTCAAGCGAGCAAAAGTCGTGCACTATATGCTTAAAACTTCCAGCGGATTTTCGGGAATCCATTCAGCGATGGTATTGAAGCGATACGAATAGAAAGATCACAATGAATAAAATATCCATTACAGGAATAGGGATCGTCAGTCCTAGCGGTATTGATAAACGGAAGTTTTGGTCAAATGTCAAGGCAGGCCGTTCTGCCATTGAACGAATTACCAGGTTTGATTCATCGAAATACACATCTCAGATCGCTGGACATGTGCATGAGTTGGATGCGTATAGCAATGTGTCATCGAGACTTCTTAAGAAGATTGATATGTTCTCGCACATGGGACTGGTTGGAACGGAGCTGGCGCTTCAGGATGCCGGGCTCGATCTTGAAAAAGAAAATTTGGACCGCGCCGGGATCTTCATGGGAAATGCTTTGGGAGGATGGCTGTTTGCCGAGACAGAACTGCGCGACCTTTATATCGAAGGGCGTGAGGGCGTAAGCCCCTTTGCGGCATCGGCATGGTTTCCGGCGGCTCCCCAAGGGCAGATCTCGATCAAATACAAAATGAAAGGATACAGCAAGACGGTCGTCGCAGATCGGGCCAGTTCCCTGCAGGCTATTGCTTATGGCGCGCGGACATTGAACCGCGGGAAAAATGATTTTATCGTAGCCGGAGGGATGGAAGCGCCTGTGACGCCGTACGCATTGTTGTGTTGCCAAACATCGGGCATGTTGACGCAAAAGAATGATACACCCAAAACGGCGTATCGGCCTTACGATATCTCCAGGGATGGTTACGCGATCGCCGAAGGCGCGGGGATTGTGATTCTTGAGCCGCAGGATCGTGTGAAAAACCGCAACGCTCACGTTTACGCGAATATTATCGGTTATGGGACGACAACAGACGGTGTCGACCGTATTCATCCGGCAATGGATGGGGCCGGTCTTGCGAGCGCGATTAAGATCGCGTTGAAGAATGCAGGTTTGTCTCCTAATGACATTGATTATATATGTCTGGATGGAGCCGGGACAAAGACCGGAGATATAACCGAGGCTATGGGGATTAATGCGGTGTTTAACGGCGCTTCGAAAAGGATGATTGCATCGGCGCCGAAATCGATTTTCGGGAATATGCTCGGAGCGACAGGCGCTTTGGATGTGATTACAACAGTTCTGGCGATGGAACACGGCATTGTGCCGCCAACGATCAATGTGGATAATAAAGACCCTGAATGCGATATTAATTTATGTGCAAATACCGCAGTCGAGAGGATCATCAACAATGCGCTTATTATCAACCGTGGACGCGGAGGGATCAATTGCGCATTAGTGTTACAAAAACCGTGAGGGAGAGGGAGAAAAAATGAAAGTTGAAAATGCCGTAAAAGAAATTCTTAATAAAGTGCTGGATGTCAAACCAGAAGAGATTCAGCCTGATAAGTCATTAGAAGAAAGTTTCGGTGTCGATTCGACAGAGATGGTGGAAATATTGATTGGATTAAAAAAAGCCTTAGGTGTGAATATCGGTGATAACGAATTGAAAAAAGCGCACACATTCAATGAGATTGTCGCGATTCTAAAATCAAAAGGCGCCTTAATATAAGAACAATGAATGAGCCTATGCCTAATCCGATGAGCAAACAAACACGAGAGGTATATATGACAATTGGAATATTTTTTGTTCTTGCGTCTGTGAGTCTGTTCGTGTTTATTTTAATTAGGCAATGGCAAGATTCGGTTATGCCGTGAACCTGAATGGAAGAAAAACATGATCATTGACTTGAGTTTGCCTATCGATGACACGTTGGTTGAGACCCATGGCGCCAAAATAGAGCGCATAAGCCATGCCGAGGGCGTTGAACATTTTAATTGGGTTGTCATGAACAAACAGCCCGGAGGCCAAACGAAATTTGATAAAGGGGAGCGTGTCGCCCGCGCTGATGAAATACCCGACGGCGAAATGCTATCGTTGGAGATCGTCCATGCGTCGGTCCACATGGGCACTCATGTTGATGCGCCTTTTCATTATGGGAGCCTATGCGAGGGGAAGCCCGCCAAGAAAATCATGGATGTTCCTCTGGAATGGTGCTATGGGCCGGGAGTTGTCCTTGATTTTACATATATGAAATATCCAGATAATATCCAAAAAAATGATGTTATTAAAGAGCTAAAAAAGATTGATTACAAACTCAAGCCGATGGATATTGTTTTGATCAATACCGGCGGAGACAAATTGGTTGGGACGCCTGAGTATGTCACTCAATATGTCGGCATGATGCCGGATGCGGTTGAATATATTTTAGACCAGGGAATTAAGATGCTAGGGATCGATACGATCGGATTAGACCGGCCGTGCTTTGAGATGTTTGACGAATTTCTTAAAACGAAGGATAAGTCCAAGATATGGCCGTCCCATTTTTTGGGCCGCAAGCGCGAATATTGCCACATGGAACGTCTGGGCAATCTCAGCGCAATACCGAAACCGTATGGGTTTATCGTCTCCTGCCTTCCGGTTAAAGTTCGTCAAGCTGGGGCTGGCTGGTGTAGGGCAGTAGCTATAACATAGTCATATTATTTAGAAAATTATTAATAGACAAGGCGTGAATTTCGGCCAAAATTCATTCTGTGACACCAAAATGATAATGTCCTAATTGGCCAAAATAGGAATGTCCTAATAGAATACCCTCCGTAAGGAGGGGATTCCATGAGA
>JAFGFL010000042.1 GCA_016931055.1 Candidatus Omnitrophota bacterium
CCTTTAAAAGATTGGACTCTTTTTTGGAAGGATAAGCCCTTTTTATTGACTTTTAAAGCAATTTACACACTTTACTGTACATCACCCACCGATGCTGCTAAGTTGCATTGATAACCAAACCTGATATAATGATTCCCATGCGCAAGCACGTACCCCGCTTCTTTAGACTTTCTTTGATTTTGGCCCTTATAGGCATATTATCCTTGATGGCCAACCGTTTTTCATGGGCTCAGGACAAAGAGAATGAGCTTTTTCTAGTTTCCCAGAAAGCCTTTGAAGACGGATTTTATGATGTGGCGATGCGTTATATCAACCAGTTGCTTGAACAATATCCTCAAACCAAAAAACACGTTCAGGCAAAACTTCTTTTGGGGCAATGTTTTTTCTTCAAAAGCCAATACCTGAAGGCGTATGACACGTTTCAAGATTTGCTTCAATATTCGGAATTCAAAGACGCTACCCTGTTCTGGCTAGGTGAGACTTACCTGAAAGGATCTGATTATAAGCAGGCGGAAAAACAATACCATCAATTAATCAGTCTCTATCCCGATTCAATTTATGCGCCGCAAGCCTCTTATTCGTTGGGGTGGAGCTATTTCGAGCAGAATGACTATAAAAAGGCGAAGGATGCTTTCTTAGAACTGATCCGGAAATTTCCCTCACACCAACTCGCGGAGGACGCATCTTTTAAACTGGCTGAAACAGAATTCAACATGCGCGCCTATGAGAACGCGATACGCTATTTTGACGATTATGTCCTTAAATTCCCGAAATCAAGACGCCATGCTCAAGCTTTTTTCTACATAGGCGAATCTTATTACTATCTTGAAAATTATTTAAAAGCGGTCACCTATTACGCGAAAACTGCTGAAATCGCTTATGACGAAAAGCTGATTCTCATGGCCAAAGTCAGTCTCGGATGGAGTTATCTGAAATTAGAGAAATTTTCTCTGGCCCGGCAATATTTTGAAGAATCCTATCAATTCGCCCGTGAAAAAGGCATCTTGTCAGACGACGTCTTCCTGGGGCAAGCAACATTTTACGCCGAAACCGGCAAGCTACAAGATGCGATTAATGCTTATAAAGAGTTGGTTGAGAAATTTCCTGATAGCGAACGGATTATCGAAGCTTATCTCGGATTAGCCAACACGTATTACCAAAATAAAGAGTATGCAAAGGCGGTCAAAAACTATTTATATGTGATTGAGCATGCCGCTAACGGCCCTTCTCATCAACATAACCTAGAGAAATCTTACTTTGGATTGGCCTGGTCCTATCTGAAAGCCGGGAACATCAACCAGGCTGTAGAAAGTTTTCAGACGATTAAAAACAAGACAGAAAGCAAAACCGTCAAAATCAGCGCATTGACACAAATCGGAGACGCCTACCAAGATGTCGGGCAATTCGAACAAGCCATCAAGGTCTACGATGACATTCTCAAGAATTTTCCCGACAGCCTTTATACAGATTATGTTCAATATCGTCAGGCAATCGCCCTTTTAAAAATGGAAAAAGTTGAAGCCGCAACCCTGTCTTTCCAAAGTTTACAAGCCAATTTCCCAACCAGCAAATATCTCAACGACATCAATTATTATCTCGCCGTTGCCTATTTTAAAAAAGAAAATTGGGCCGTCGCCCGGGAGTATATCTTAGATTTTATTAAAGGGCTTCCGAGGACCAATGAATTCTTGGCAGAAGCTTACTATATTTTGGCTTTATCGAATTATAATCTGAAAGAATATAAAGAGTCCTTGAAGACGTTTCTGGGGATATTACAAGATTATCCAAACGAAACCGCGCTGGTTAAAAATGCGGAAATGTATATCGCAAAATGCAGCTATAAAATGGGGGACATCCCAAAAGCCCTAAAAGAGTTTCAGGATTTGGCAGTTAAATATCCCGGATCCAAAATCGCCCAGGAAGCTTTGATGTGGCTAGGTGACCACTATCTTGAAGCCTCAGTTTTCGATGAAGCAATTAAGTATTATCAACAGTTTATCAATGGATTTCCGGGAAGCGACCAGGTTGAGCTCGTTTATTACGAGCTTGGTCGCGCCTATCAAGCAAAAGAAGAGTATGACAGGGCCGTAAACGCGTTTAAACTTATTGGAGACAAACAAAATCCCGAACTGCTGGCAAAGGCCAAACTTGCCATAGCCGATATTTTCTCTCGGGATCTTGACCCGAATTCCAGCGTTCAAACTTACCAAAATATCATTGATACTTCCCCCAAATTCAAACGCAACGCCTATATCAAGATCGCCGAAATCCATAAAGAGGCGAGAAATTACCCGGCAGCTATTTCCGCATACAAAAATGCCCTTGAATCTGACAATGTAGATAGCGAATATTCAAACGCGGAGCTGCAATTTCTCATCGCTGATACTTATCAACTTTTGAATAAAAATGAAGAGGCTGTTGATGGGTATCTGAAAATATCTTACCTTTATCCCAATGACATTGCCTGGGTTATAAAAGCATACCTGAGAATAGCGAGAATTTTTGAAGATAGCGAACAATGGGCTGAAGCAAAAATTACATATGAAAAAATCTTAAAATTCGAGACAGATGAATCAAAGTTCGCGCAAGAACGGTTAGACTGGATCAACGAACATATCAAAAATTTCACGAACTAGCCGCGATAATTTTACGGATAAACGTTTTAAAAACCGCAGAAAATACTATAATCATAGTTAGTATTATTATCTGACAGTGATGCAAAAAATAAGGAGGATTTCATGGGTGGTATATGGGAAATGAATGCATGGTCATTGATTAAAGCAGGCGGTCCGATCATGGCCCCAATTATACTTGGTTCTGTTTTTGCGCTCGGTATCGTCATCGAAAAGCTAATGTATTTTGCTTTCATTAAAACAAATGTCCCTCGGCTTAAAAAACAGGTTTTTGACCTCATCAAGAACAACAAGATCAAAGAATCCATTGAGCTATGCGATGCCAACCATTCTCCCGTTGCAAAGATTTTCAAGGCTGGTATCTTAAAATTCGGGGCTTCCCGCGATGAGATTAAAGAGAATATAGAAGATGCCAGCCTGTTTGAAATCCCCAGACTGGAAAGCCGCTTAAATGCCTTGGCAACGATCGCTCATATCAGTCCGTTACTTGGCCTTTTAGGAACAGTCACAGGGATGACAGCATGCTTCCACACCATCCAGGTGCGTGCAGCCTCACTTAATCCCATAACGCCTGGAGATTTGGCAGGAGGGATCGGGGAAGCGCTCCTGACAACCGTTGCCGGGCTTATGGTCGCCATTCCGACTTTCGTTGCATATAATTACTTTGTCCACCGGACGAACCATTTTATCCTGGAAATGGAGCGAGGGGCAACAGAATTGGTCAATTTCCTATGCCAGGTTAATGAAATGCAATTAAAAGTATAATCAAGTGAAATTCAAACAGCATACAAAATTAGAACATGGCCTTGAACAGATTGATATCGCTCCGCTCATTGACTGTATCTTTCTGCTTTTGATCTTTTTCATGCTGTCATCATCATTCGTCTTTCAATCTGGGATCAATGTTAAGCTGCCAAAAGCCGTCACCAGCGATATCATTAAAGAAGAAAATTTCATCGTGACCATCACCAGTGAAAACGTTACTTACTTAAATGGCGAAGTCATAACGTTAAAGGAGCTCAGAGAAAAACTGAGCCCGCCCGTCAGCAAAGATCGGCCATTGCTCATAAAAGCGGACCGGAGGGCTTCTGTCGGGCGCATTGTCGATGTTTGGGACCTTTGCCGCGATCTTGGGATCGAAAGAATCAATATTGCCACCAACCAAGCTAAGTAATACTGTTGAACACGAATATCTTGAACGCTATTTTCCAGAACACTTCATTCCATGAACATCAAATTCGTCATTCTTACATCTTTTACGGCAGCCCTGCTCTTGCATCTGTTCGTTTTTAATTTATTCACATTTTCATTTGCGATCGACCCCATTAGCTTTAATCCAAAATTCTTTTTTTTAGGCCAAATTTTACAACAAGAAGATGTTTACCAGCGCTTACCAAACGTCGATATCAATGAAACAAGCCGCTTGGGTTTAAGCCATTTTGGCCATGATAAAACTATGCTAAAAAATATTTACTACGAAATTGCAGACCCGGGGAAAAAACCTTTTAACATAAAATCCATTGAAAAGCCAATAGTCCCGCAAACAACCGATCAACAGGGAAAAGTTGTCATTAAATCAACGTTTCCATTGCCAACTGAAAGCGCAGAAAATGTTGAAATAAAAAATGAAGGGCTTGATGACAAATTAGGCATTCAACCTTATAGGCCATTGCGGTCCCGTTTGCCTTAAGAAATGCAGCTTGGCTAAAATTAGCATTCATTTATTATGGTAAAAGTCAGTTTTCTCTCTGCCATATCGATATACCTATGTTTTTCAATATTCCTTGTTTTTGCCGTTTGGATATTCTATAATTTTCGTAGAAACGGTATCTCTAATGAAACGAAACACTTGCAGCAATGCCCGTATTGTACGTATATTTTCTTTGATTATGATTCCAGCGTTGCCGCAACTAAGAAAACCGTAACTAAAGATCAATTGGAGAAAAGTGCGTTGGGATCGGCATCCTTAATCACGGGAACTGGTGATCCGGATGATAAAACAGCTCATTTTTTGATTTGTCCTCGATGCCAAAGCTATATTAAATCCGGGAATAATATCTCTTAAGATTAGGATCGGATGACATGTTCAGGGAATTGCGAAATAATAAACAGGGAATGATTTTTGTCACAGTCCTCATCATTATCGTTGTTGCAATGGTTCTTGCCGTTACTATTCTTAGCCTCAATATCAGCCAGGTTAAAAGCTCAGAAGACGAGTTTAAACATCTCCAGGCAAAGCTGCTTGCAGAAGGGGGCCTTGCCATAATGCTCATTAACAGGTTGTCCGGGCCTCCTGGTGATGGTGAAATCTCTTACACCGAAACGCTGGGAAACACCACCTATACCATTGTATCTAATGTTGACTCCTCAAGCACTGCCCCAGTTGGTTATAGCACCAATCCTTTCACGATAGATGTTACATTTTGACATAAAACCTTGTGAATCCTACCATAATTCGCCATAACCACTTCATTTAAAATAATTTGCAAAATAATTGACAAAGTAAGTCTATTATAGTCTAATTAAGTTTAGAGAAGATCTTATGCAATAATAATCTGAATATAATATAAATCATAATAATTCTTTATATAAATGAGAAACCTCCTAGACGTTGATGATCTGGCCAAATATCTAAAACTTCAGAAACAAACTATCTATAATTGGCTGAATCAAAGGAAAATTTCCGGAATGAAAATTGGCGGCGTATGGCGTTTTGATAAAAATGAAATTGACCGCTGGCTAAAATCGCAAGCAAGAAAAGCTAAACAATAAAAGACAAAATAATTTTATGGCTGATAAAAAAAATCTTGGCATCTATTGGGGAAGCAATTCGCTGTATTTTGTCGAAACCCAACAAACGACCCCAACGAATCAATTCCAGGTTCCTTTCGGAGAAGCTGCCAGAGAAACTTTTAAAGATGGCCCCACCAGTATCGGCAGCATGGAACTCAAATCGGACATTCAAAGAATTTTGCATAAACAGAACCTTTTGGACTCAACGGTCAATTTATCTTTGCCCTCCAAAGATATTATTTTCCGATCCTTCATCATACCTTGGATGGAAGATCACGAAATCAAGAATGTTGTTGAGTTTGAAGCCGGCAAATACATCCCGTTTTCATTAGAGAAATTGTCATTTTCATTCCATCCGATCAGTTTTCAATCGAAAGATACACGGCAGCTGCGCATCATTTTCGTCGCCATAAAGACCGATGTCTTGTCACATTATCTAAAGGTCCTGGAAGATATTTCTTTGGACATTAACTTAGTTGAGCCTGCCTCAGTCAGTTTAATACGAGCTTTAAACTTCAAGCTGCAGGACGTGATCCCCAAAAACCAGACCTTTGCCATTATTGAGAAGGAAAAGGTCGGGAGAATCACTATCGTTGATAATTATATCCCCCAGTTTGTCCGGGAATTTCATTTATCAAGCACAGGAACGCACAATCAAGCGGAGGGAACCCTTCAAGACCCCTTAAGGCGATTGACAGGGGAGATACGCATTTCGCTAGATTACTTTAACCGCCAGTATGATCAATTACAGGTAAAACAAGCCATCCTTCTATGCGAATCAAACCTTGCCGAATCCGCCGAAATCTTACAAAAAAACCTTCCTATCTCGATCATGCCCATCGAGAAGCAGCTAACACTGAAAGATCCATCAACAAAAGAACTCGGGTATCTTAACGCCTATGGAACAAGTATTGTCTCTGCCATAGATTCTCCAGTTTATTTCGATCTTGCTAAACATAAAACCCAGAAGAAAATACCGACAAAAACACACCTTCCCAGGAAACCCATTGACTATAAATCCCTTGTCAAAACCGCTTTCATTTGCATTCCTTTAACGGTTGGAGCCATCGTGGGATCCGTGCTCGCAAAACAAAACGCCGATAAGACGACTCATGAACTCAAACAAAGACTGGGCCTTTTTCAAGATGCGGATATTTCCATGATCGAACAAAAAGAAAAAATCCTAAGCGACAAGCTGACCTATTTCAGGAAGATCCGCATGGAAAGTAACATAGCCTCGTTTCTTGTGTTAATACCAAATCTTCTTCCAACTGGCACATGGATACAAAATCTTGATATCACCTATGACGATACGGCATCCTTCGATCTTCCCAGCGATAACCCTGAGTCATCGGGCAGAAAACTCTTGCGGAGCGACGCCCCAAAAGAAGTGCCAGTTTTGCTTTTTACAATAAAGGGTTATGCTTACTCTGAGGATAAAAACCAGCAATTTATTCTTGTCAATCAGTTGCTGCGGAACTTAAAAGACGACAAAAATTTTTCTGGTTTTTTCAATAGTATTGATCTTGAAACGACAAAAGCAGAACAATTGAACGAATTTCCCATAACCAGATACACGATCGTGTGCAAAAAAGAGCGATGAATCTAAAAGACTTAAATAAAATCGATATTAAGGACCTTCAGAACATTGACTGGAGCCAAATCAAAAATCGCGTTTTAACCCAACCCGATCTGGCTATTAATATCGTCATGTCATTAATTACGGTTATTATTCTCTTTACAACTTTTGACAAGTACAAGGCCACCTCAAAGATTTTCAATGACGAGATTACGGATTTAGAAAAACGTCTGGCCGCATTTGAGAAATTCGAAGATACTGAAAAACAAACAAAAGAATTCCTTGATAAGATCCCTAAGGCTATCGGCAGCGATCAAGTCATTCAAACACTCTCGGAATTTGCTGTGCGGCGTAGCATTCAGATCTTGTCATTCTCGCCAGCTCAAAAGAAAAGCAACAATTTTGTCAGTTTAACTAGCGTCGAGGTCAATGTTGCCTCCGAGAATTATGCCAACCTTGTGCTATTCATCCGAGATATAGAAAATTCGCCCTATCCGATCCGAATCATAAATTGGGCCGGGCTCCCTATGGATGAATATAGCTCAACTTCACAATGGTCAAGACGCCAGCCCTCAATGGCCCCTCCAGTAATAACTGATAAAAAGGGTTATATTAAGGCGACCATCACAATTGAATCCGTGGAGTTAAAAAATGTTTAAACGCGTTCTTATGCTCATAATCATAATTTGCGCGGCGTTCGTTACCACTACGATGGCTGAAATCCAAATTGACGATCAATTTTTTTTAAAATTGGAGACAGGGCAAATAGAAATGATGAATCCGTTCCAATCTCAACTTCCGGTCATACAAGAGCCTGAAGCAGAAAAACCAAAAATTAACCAGCCTGTATCAGATTTTGAAATACCAGAAGAAACCATTGACGAAGAACATGAGACTGCCGAGCCGACAGAAGTCCCAATAGTTGTTCCAGAAAGGCCTGTTCCTATTGTCATCATTAACGGCATTATCTGGAACTCTGACCGCCCTCAGGCTATCGTTGACGGAAAGATTTTTGGTATAGGAGATATTGTTTCAGAAATACGGATTATTGACATTCAAAAAACAGGCATCATCGGCCAGTTTGATGGAAGAGACGTAACCATACCTTACAAATAAAGGAGCCAAACATGAACAATAAAACCCTATTAACCTTTTTAGTCACATGCGCTGTTTTTGTATCATCCACAATTCCTTGTTTTGCTCTTGAAATTGAGGGCCTTGAGGATTATGACAGCCTTTTTTTTCTGCAACCTGAAAAGAAAATCTCCCTGGATTTCACCAACGCTGACTTGAATACTGTCTTAAAAATGTTTTCACAACAATCAGGGCTGAA
This sequence comes from Candidatus Omnitrophota bacterium, assembly GCA_016931055.1. Lineage (GTDB taxonomy): Bacteria > Omnitrophota > Gorgyraeia > Zapsychrales > Zapsychraceae > 2-02-FULL-52-10. The sequence continues at coordinate 8,339 of JAFGFL010000042.1, forward strand.
TTTTATCGCCGCCACGGATGTCGCCGATAAAAAGGTCAATCTCTATCTTGACCAAGTCCCTGTTGAAGAGGCGCTGGAACGCATTCTTTCCGCCAACGGCCTAACTTATGAGATTAAGCCGGACAGTAATATATTCGTTGTCAATGAGTTAAAGACATCCGACAAGCAATTCATGACGCGCGTCTATCCTTTGAGATTTGCCACTGTCCCGTCTTCGAAGCTCAATCAAACATTATCGATTGAAGGTGGTAAAAGTTCGTCATCCGAATCCGCAGGGATCCTTGCCGCTGTAAAATCTGTCCTGACAGGTGATGGCTCGGTTATTGAAGACATTCGGACAAACAGTCTTATCGTCAATGACATCCCAAGCCAGTTTCCGCTTATCGAACAGACGATCGCCAGGCTGGATGTCCGTATCCCCCAAATCTTGATCGAAGCTGAAATGCTGGATATATCCAAGAGAACCGCCGATTTGCTTGGAGCCAAATTCGGCGATACACCGCTAGAATTCTCAGGCGCTTCACGGGACGTCCTTGTTCCTTTTGACCGAAACAAAGCATTACAGAACTATGGAAAATCCGGAGGACAAGGATATCAATTCAGCGGTGAATTTACTGCTGGCACACTTTCATTCGCTGGTTTAACGGTTACTTTGCAGTTTCTAAGGACACAGGCAGATACGAAAAATCTTGCCCGGCCCCGCATTTTGACTCTCAATAACGATACGGCAGAAATCTCTATCAAGACCGATGAGGCCATCGGGCTTGATACCAGCTCATCAGCGGACACAGGAACGACGTCGGTTGAAGCGGAGCGCGTTGAAACCGGAGTCTTTTTAAAAGTCACCCCACAAGCCAACATTTATACCCGGGAAATCACAATGGCAATAGAGCCTAAAGTGTCCGTGGCGAAACAAGGACAATCATTCGGCGGAGTGCCTTTTAAAGATCCGGAAGAGAGATCAACTAAATCGCTCTTGCGCGTAAAAGATGGCGATACAATCGTTATCGGCGGATTGCTGAGATCCGAAGTTGCCCAGACAAAGACTCAAGTGCCAATTTTGGGGAATATACCCGTTTTAGGAGCTGCTTTCCGTCATAAAGACAGTTTTGATGATCAGCGTGAACTTATAGTATTCATTACACCTCATATACTTGATGAAGAGATCAATAATATTGTTTCTTCAAAAAACCAAGATATTTTACGTGAGCAAAGTGTCCCCACGCATAAGAATCAGATGATTGAAAGAGAGCTGTCTTCCATTGAAGAGCAAAAATTCAGTTCATATCGATAATCCTCATCGTTTTTATTGAGGCCTGATATATGCAACATTTAAAATTGGGCGAAATCCTGATCCAGCAAGGGCTCATTACTGAAAACCAGCTGAATACGGCCATTGAGCATCAACGCAAAGAGAAAGGCCGCATCGGTGAGGTCCTTATTAAACTGGGTATTATCACCGAAGAAAACATGACAACCGCGCTGGGCTCGCAACTTGGAATTCCCTATTATACTTCCGATAACATCGATCTGATGAGGCCCCAAAAAGACCAGAACCTGGAAAAATTGATACCGGCTGATTTCGCCAAAAAAAATTGCGTTCTGCCGATCTCAAAACACCTCAATTCACTGACCTGCGCCGTTCCCGACCCGCTGGACCTTCTCTTGCTTGATAACTTACGCAGGATTACGGGACATGAAATTAATCTCGTTGTCGCTCCGCAATCCATTATCTCAAATGCCATTGACAACTTTTATTTTCAGGGCAGTTCCCCGATTGACTCAAAACCAACGATGCTCAGCGATGCCGTTCAGAAATCCTACCATAAAAAAGACGAGCACCTAAAAACCGGCCCCAAAAAAACGCAGGAGACCGCTGAGCTCAGCTTGGACAAACTGATCGAAAGGGCGGAGGAAGCCCCTGTCATCAAACTTGTCGATTTGATCATCCGCCAGGCTATTGACGAGCGCGCCAGCGACATCCATATCGAACCCTTCGAGAACAAAATCAATTTGCGTTACCGCATTGACGGCCATCTTTATTTATTGCCGCCACCGGCGCCTCATTTGCATTTGCCCATCGTTTCGCGCATTAAAATCCTTGCAAGATTGGACATTGCCGAGAAGCGTCTTCCGCAAGACGGGGCTATTTCGGCAAAGCTGGAAGACCGTATGGTCGATCTCCGTGTTTCAACGGTCCCGACCATTTGGGGAGAAAAAGTCGTCATGCGCATCCTTGATAAAGGCGCTATCCCCCTTGAATTGACGAGCCTGGGTTTCGACCCCAAACAAATTGACTCGTTGCGAAAAGCATTGTCTTATCCGTATGGCTTGTTTTTTGTGACCGGGCCAACCGGGAGCGGAAAATCAACGACCCTTTATGCCGCTGTCAATGAAACGATGGACCCCAAAAAAAACATTCTGACCGTCGAAGACCCTGTTGAATATAAGATTGAAGGCATTAACCAAGTTGCCGTTAAACCCGATATCGGTTTGACGTTTGCAACCGCCCTTAAGGCCTTTCTTAGGCAGGACCCGGATGTTATCATGGTCGGAGAAACAAGGGACCTGGAAACAGCTTCTATTTGCGTGCGGGCAGCATTAACAGGGCACTTCGTATTAAGCACCCTGCACACCAATGATGCCGCCTCGGCCATTACACGCCTTATGGACATCGGCATTCCCAACTATCTGTTGACACCATCGTTGGTTGCCATCATGGGACAACGGCTTGCCCGCAAACTCTGTCAAAAATGCAAAGAACCTTATGAGCCATCTCCAGACCAACATGGAGGGATCATATTCAAAAGTGATCTTATTTACCGTCCCAAGGGGTGCGAAGAATGCAAGAATACCGGGTTCAAAGGCCGCATTGTCGTTGCCGAAGTGTTGATTGTCAATGACGAAATCCGCTCACTGATTTCTCGGTCCGCCACCGCCGGTGAATTAAAAGACTGCGCGAGAAAGAACGGCATGTTGACCATATTTGATTCGGGCATCAAGCTGGTGGAAAAGGGATTAACGAGCTTCGATGAGGTCTGCCGCATCAGTGTCGAAGGATAACACGATAAGGACAATGAAATGACAAGGTTTTCTTATACCGTTAAAGATAAATCCGGGAAAACAATAAAAGATTCGGCTGAGGCCGCCAGCCGAAGCATCCTGATTGAAAAACTCCAGCAGCAAGGATTCTTTATTGTTGAGGTTACCGATGCCATCTCGTCTAGACCTGTCTTTGTAAAGAAATCAAAAAAAGCGGCCAGAAAATTCCATCGCAAAAAAATCAAATTAAACGACCTTGTGTCTTTTTCACGGCAACTTGCCACCATGCTCGAGGCCGGCGTTCCCTTGATCCGCAGCATCTCCGTCATTGAATCTCAAATCGAAAGCAAGGAATTTTCGCGCGTGATTGCGGATGTCCAAAAGAACGTGGAGCAGGGGGCTTCCTTGAGTTTGGCTTTAGCGGCGCATCCTAAAGTTTTCAGCCAATTTTGGGTCAGCCTGATCGAAGTCGGAGAGGCCTCTGGGACGATCCCCAAGACTTTAGACAAACTCGCCTTTTACCTGGAACAACAGGCTTCCTTCCGCTCAACCATCATCTCCGGCATCATCTATCCGTCCATACTGTTTTCAGTTTGTGTCGGCGCCATCGCATTCTTTGCCTTGGTCGTCGGCCCGAAATTTAAAACAATCTTCGAATCGATGGGCGCAGACCTGCCGTGGATTACAAATACCTTACTGGCTGTTTTTGAGTTGATTAAGAAAAACATTCTTTTCATCTTCTTTGGGATTGCCGCAGCGATTATCTTTTTCAGAAAATTTGTAAGAACGCACGCGGGAAAGTTCATGTTTGAGAAATTCCTGTTTCGCCTGCCTACGATCGGTGAAATTTTTAAGCTGATCATCGTTGAAAGATTCTCTTCGCAAATGTCTCTTCTGGTAGACAGCGGCGTCCCGATCCTTTACGCTTTGGACATTACCGAGCGCCTGGTTGACAACATCACCTGCGCCCTTATCATTTCCGACATCAAAGAATCCGTCAAACAGGGGGAACTTCTGGTGGCCTCTATGGAGCGCAGCGAATTTTTCCCAACCATGTGCATCCAAATGATCACAGTGGGAGAAGAAACCGGTGAACTGAGCAAGATGCTTAAACATATCGCCGCCTACTACCAGGAAGGCGTGGAGACATTCATGAAACGTTTTGCCACCATTATCGAACCGTTTATGCTTGTTTTTATGGGGGCTATTATCGGGACAATCGTAGTCGCGATGTTTCTACCGTTGTTTAACCTTTCACAGTTGGGATGATGGAAACACAGAATCTTCGATGCTGGGAATTATAGGCTTTTTTAAAAGAATTTCTATTTTTATCTTTATTTTATTAGTATTATAAGGTAAATTAATAGAGCCTTATATTTGTGAGAAAATCGCTGAAAAACTCATAGAAGAAAGCGGTTTCTCATTTGACAACCTAAAGTTCATGTGTTATACATTCTGTAGAGTGTAAGTTTGCTGTTGTAAACGCTCCATAGCTTAATTGGAGGGTTGTCTCTCGTTATAAGAGAGATCAAAGGTAAACTACCTGCAAGGGTAGGACACAAAGCTATCCCGCCCGCTCAAATTCGTTGAGGTCGGGGCCTCAGGCATAAAGCCGGGGAAGGGTCCAGTAAATGATAACTGGATAGCCAGCTGCCAAAAGCGAACATTTGTGCCTATTCTGCAGGTAAAGAATAGGCTTTTTTAATATATCCATATGTTCACAATGTGTAGGGCATTGGATTAGTTCTGATAAACCGCGATACATAGCGAGAAACGGAACAACCGGATTTCACCCTGGTTTATTTGGAGATTGGGACATATACCAATCGCGATCATAAATATAATCCGGTAACAACTGAAATCAAACAAATGAGTGAAAACAAAGGAGAAAAGAAATGAATATGAAATCAAACAAGTGCGGTTTTACGCTGCTCGAAATCATCATTGTCATTATCATCGTCGGCGTGTTGGCCAGTTTAGCGCTTCCTCGGTTATTTAACACAATCAACTACTCAAGGTCGACAGAAGCCCTCAACGCTATCGGCGTCCTTAAGCGAGGTGCCGATCTTTGCGCAATGGCTGTTGAAGCTACTGGCGGCGGTGCTGGGCAATACGGTCAATGCGATACGTTCGCCGAAATCGGCATTGAAGACCCAGGCACACAGGTAGGCGCCAACTTCACTTATGCGATTAATGCTTTTGCGTCTCCCAATTGGGTCGTTGTCGCTACAGATGTGGGTGGCGCCGGAACGATTACCTTCACGTATAATACTCTTACTGGCGCAATAACACGTGTGGGTACCGGATCATTTACAGCGCTCAAATAGTAGCGCCTGATTAGGATTGAATCATGTAAACAAGGCAACATTTCGCCTATCTTGTGCGGGCGAAATGTTGCCTTGTCCGTTTTCATTAAACAGCAATACAAAACTCATGACTCGCAAAAAAACAAAAAGTTACGGCGGTTTTACGTTAACTGAAGTCGTTGTGACAATTATTATTGTAGGTGTTTTGGCATCCCTTGCCTTGCCCCGATTCAACGTTGTTTTTGAACGCGTGCGGGCGGCGGAAGGGGTCCAAATCTTAACCGCACTGCTTCAGGCGCAAAAAGCCTATGAAGTTGAATGGGGCGTTTACTCGACCTCCTTGGGCATTTTGGATGTCGAAATCGACCGCGCCAGCAACTTTAATCTGCCTCCCACCGTTGCCAATCCCGCTAATCCTTTAGCTAATCCTATAGCCACCATACAACGGACAGGCTCATACACGCTGGGAATCAATGAAAACGGGGATATTTTGTGCACAGATGGAGGCGGCGGGTTCACCTGCGCCGAAGCCGGTTTTTAACCATATTTCTGAGTAAGACACAAATTTCAGATATTACGGCAATGTCTCTGAGTTTAAAATCCATAAAGGAAAATCAAGGATTTGCTTCAATCGTGGAAGTGGTTGTGACTTCTGTTATTTTTATTATTGCGACCGCGGGCATTCTTTCCACCGTTTCTATGCTCAGGCCTCACGGGCAGATATCCTCAGACAAAATCGAGGCTGCTTACATAGGCAAAGGAATTATGGGTGATTTGCGCACTCAAGTCCTTGCAACGACAACAGCGGGAGAAGAATTATTCGGGCCTGACTTGGCTCTTGGTGCCCATGGGCCTTGGACCATTAACGGCTACACGGTTACGTATACCGTAACTGAACCGATTCCGAATGTCCGCAAACTGGAAATGGATATTTCCTGGTAGATATGAATAAAAAAGGCCTTACGCTTGCAGAGCTTCTTGTTGCCAGCATCCTCATCAGTATTGTTATGATCGGGGTCGCTTCCTTCAGCGCTTCGATGCAGCAGTTTCAGAATTCAACAAATCGGACCACTATCCTTGCCATGAGAACAATGAGCGTCATGAATCAAATCGAGCGGGATGGTTACCTCGCAATCGGGGACGAAACTAATCCAGGAGTTGTAATAGGAGGGACCGCAAACAAAGAAAGCATCTGTTTTCGCCATGACGCTGATGGCGATCCAATGACTTACGACAATAATTGGGTCTGCTACTATGGCAGAGCTAACAGAGAATTATGGCTTTGCGGTGACAACCCGACTGTTCCTGTTGATGGCTGGAACGATTGCCAGCAGGGGAACGGCGAACGCGTTCTTGTCGATCTGTTCTCCAAAGATATTGTAACCGGGCCCGGGCCATTAGGGGTGACCGTTACCCTAAAAACTATTTTCGATCGAGCGCAAGGGTTCCATCCTCTTAAAAACCCCCGTTACGACCTTGAAACAATGATCATGCCACCGGGACACAGCAGCAGTTAAATTAATAGATTTCACTCTTTAATGAGCGCAAACATTTTTTTGTACAATCCTTGTGTTTTTAAGGCTTCTTTGATATCATGTCTACGAATTCGTATGGGTCGGCATTGATTTTTCTAAACATTAATTGAAATCAATACTGCCCCATTTCTTTCTGAACATTAAATAGTAAATGGGTCGGTAGCTCAGTTGGGAGAGCGCCTGGTTCGCAATCAGGAGGCCGGGGGTTCAACTCCCCCTCGATCCATTTTCTTTTAACGTCGATTCTTATGCATCGTTTTTATTGTCTTGAAGGTAATTATTCGTCCGATCAAATTGCGATCACCAATAAAGAAGAGCTTCATCACCTCCGCAATGTCTTGCGCCTTAAGAAAGAGGCTCATATCAATTTGTTTAATGGAAAAGGAATGGAGGCTTCCGGAATCCTTCTTGCCGTTTCATCCCAAAAAGCTGAAGTCCAAATAACATCCGTTAAGGAATCAAAACAAAAAAAACCGGAATTCATTTTAGCCTGTGCGTTGCCAAAGAAAAGCAAGTTTGAATTCATTATTGAAAAGGCGACGGAACTCGGCGTTGATGAGATTGTCCCGCTTAAGACACAAAGGACGGGAATGAACCTTAAAGGAGACCGCCTGATCACAAAAATGTCCCGTTTTCAAATGATCGCGATTAACGCCGCAAAACAATCCCAGCGTAATTTTATTCCGATTATTCATCCCATTATGGACTTTTCGCCGGCCATAAAACATCTTTCAAAAATATCAGCCATGATCATCCCAAGCCTGATGGGAGAACGCCGGAAAATATTTGATGTTTTCCGGGATCTCAAATCTCCCAACGCCATTGCCTTTTTGATCGGCCCGGAGGGAGATTTCACGCCTGAAGAATACTGCCAAGCCCATAAAAGCGGCTGTGTTCCCGTCACATTAGGCGATACTGTTCTGAAAGTCGAAACGGCAGCAATATGCGCGCTGTCTTGTGCCAATCTTTTTTTCCGGTCATGACGGTTCACAGCTAATAATAAAGAACACGGGCAGCCCGCCGCAAACCCGAAAGATAACCTGTTCATTTCATTGGATTTAGCAGATTTTGCCTCCTCATAAATAATTGACAAGACTTCCGGGGTCATGTATAATCCCATTCTCATGCAAAAGCATTTCTGCATGTTTATTCGGTTTTTCTTGCAAATGAGTAAGCCGAATTATTAATTTTCCCCTCTGACATATATATTCTAATATTTAATTTGAAAGGATAATCATGGCAGAACAAAAGAAAACCATAGATCTGGATAATCGCAAGAAAGCCCTGGAGTTAGCATTAACCCAAATTGAAAAACAATTCGGCAAAGGATCGATTATGAAACTCGATGGGAGCATGACTGCCGACATCGACGTAATACCCACGGGATGTCTATCGTTGGACCTGGCATTAGGCGTCGGAGGGGTGCCCCGCGGCCGCGTTGTTGAAATTTACGGCCCGGAATCTTCAGGGAAAACTACTTTAACATTAAGCGTCATCGCCCAAATCCAGAAATTGGGCGGCACGGCCGCGTTTATAGACGCGGAACACGCGTTTGATTCGATTTACGCAAAAAAGGTCGGCGTAAAATTGGACGATCTTTTGATGTCCCAACCGGATACCGGCGAACAGGCGTTGGAAATCGCGGAAACCCTTGTCCGTTCCAATGCCGTAGACTTGATCGTCATTGATTCGGTCGCCGCTTTAACGCCGAGGGCTGAAATCGAAGGCGACATGGGGGATTCCCATATGGGGCTCCAAGCGCGCCTGATGTCCCAAGCCTTGCGCAAGCTGACGGGCGCCATCAGCAAGTCAAATACATGCATTATTTTCATCAACCAAATCCGGATGAAGATCGGCGTTATGTTCGGCAATCCGGAGACAACTACTGGGGGCAACGCCCTTAAGTTTTATGCGTCAGTACGTATCGACCTGCGCCGTATCGAAACCATTAAAAAAGGCGAAGAATTTATCGGGAGCCGTATCCGGGCTAAAATCGTCAAAAATAAGGTCGCCGCGCCGTTCCGCCAGGCCGAGTTTGAGATTTATTTTGACGAAGGGATCTCCCATTCCGCGGATGTCCTGGATATAGCGATTGTCAATGAAATTGTCCAGAAATCCGGGGCTTGGCTCTCTTTTGAGAATGAAAAGATCGGCCAAGGGAAAGACGCTGCGCGGAAATTCTTAAGCGAGAATCCGAAGCTCTTGAATAAAATCGAGAAGATGGTGATTGACGGCGCCAAAGCTAAGGAGATCGCGAAAGCTAAGGATCAATAGAGGATCCCTATTATCCATGGACAATCGAGAAGAGGAAGATTATTTCTCTAAAGCGCAAAACACGGTTTGCCGACTGTTAAAGTTTCGCCTGCGCAGCGAAAAAGAGCTTCAAGATAAATTAAAAGCAAAAAATCTTCCGGGTTCCGTTATCAAGCAAACCATTCAACACCTAAAAGACATTGGCCTGGTCGATGACCTGCCGTTTGCGCGGCAATGGGTCTGTTCACGTTTAAAAAAGCCGTTTGGCATCAATCGTATCCGATTGGAGCTGAAATTGAAAGGTGTTGATCCGGCGGCCATTGAAACAGTCATTCAAGAAACCACGGGTCAATACGACGAGCTGGATGTCGTGACCCGTTTAGCTCAGCGGCAGGCATCCAAATACAAAAACATCGATCACGAGAAGATCCGGCAACGCGTCTATGGATACCTGCAAAGACGGGGTTTTAGCACGAACGTTATTCTAAAGGCCATAAAAACACTATGACCGGCAACGAAATTCGAAAAAAGTTCCTTGATTTTTTCGCTTCGAAAAATCACACGATTGTCCAAAGCGATTCGCTCGTCCCAAAAAACGACCCGACCGTCCTGTTCACGACCGCGGGCATGCAGCAATTCAAGCGGCAATTTTTAGGGAATATCGATGACTGCACCCGGGCGGCTTCATCCCAGAAGTGCCTGCGCACGGATGACCTGGATGAAGTCGGCAAAACGGATTTTCACCATACGTTCTTTGAGATGCTCGGGAATTTCTCCTTCGGCGATTATTTCAAAAAAGAAGCCATTGCCTGGGCATGGGAATTCCTGACGCGGGAATTAGGCATACCCAAAGAGAAATTATGGGTCTCGGTGTATAAAGATGACGCGGAGGCCGAAGAGATCTGGTTAAAGGATATGGGGATCGTTTCCGGCAGGCTGATTAAACTCGGCGATCAGAGCAACTTCTGGCCGGCTGATGCCAAAGAAAAAGGGCCAAACGGGCCTTGCGGGCCATGTTCGGAAATTTTTTACGACTATGGTTCCGGCAGCCGGGATTGTTCCAAGAAGCCTTGCGGCCCCGATTGTGATTGCGGCCGGTTTTCAGAAGTATGGAATCTCGTCTTCACCCAATTTAACCGGAAAGAAGGCGGCATTCTGGAGCCTTTACCCAATAAAAACATCGACACCGGCATGGGGCTGGAACGGCTGGTTGCCGTTATGCAGGGCAAAAAAAACAATTTTGATACGGATTTATTTGCCCCGATCATGGAATCTGTGGGCGCGATTGATCCAAGCAATCAGCTGCTCTCACTTACGGACAGAAGAATCATTGCTGACCATATACGGGCGATTGTCTTTGGTATCGCGGATGGTGTTCTCCCTTCTAATGAGGGCCGTGGTTATGTCATAAAGAAACTCATAATTGACATAACGGATTTATCGTTAAAAACGGGTATTTCAAGGCCTGTAATTCATACCTTAGTCCCATCAGTTGTATCAGCGATGAAAGAACCATATCCTGTACTTCTTGAAAAAATGCATGGGGTCGCTGACATTATCAAAAACGTGGAAGAAGCTTACATAAAAGTCCGTAAGGAGCGGCTTCCACAATTTGTAAGAGAAGGAAAGGAAATTAAGGACTGTAAAGATCCTGATGATGAAAAAACCAGGAAATTCGGGCAATTACTGTTCACATATCGCGATACTTTTGGTCTTGCTATCCCCACACTCAAAGCGGCTGATGAAACTGTTGGGATGCCCTATGAAATATTAGTCCGTGCTTGGGACTATTTTGATCAGCTTATGAAACAACAACAGGAGCAATCCCGCGCGTCCAGCAAAATGACCGGCGATGTTTTTACGGGGACAACCCTTGATCTGAATGTTCCAAAAACAGAGTTCCTTGGCCATGACCGGATCAAAAGCACAAGCACAATATTGAAACTGTTCGTTGATAATAGAAAAGTGAACACGATTTCATCCGGTGACAACGTGAAAATCATCCTGGACCGGACCCCCTTTTATGCCGAAGGGGGAGGGCAAATCGGCGATTCCGGCACCATTTCATCCAGTAAAGGCCGGATTCGCATTCATGACACGCAAGGGATCGATGACATTTTTATCCACTTGGGAATTGTCGAAGAAGGAAACTTCAAAATGAACGACCAGGTTTCCGCTGAGATTGACCTAGAGCGCCGGTTAGCGATCATGCGTCACCATACGTCAACACACTTGTTGCAGGCGGCATTACGTCATGTTCTCGGAAGTCACGTGCAACAACAGGGGTCCTATGTTTCCGAAGACCGTTTGCGCTTCGATTTTACGCACCATAAAGCCATCACAACCGATGAGATGGAACGCATCGAACAATACGTGAACGAACGCATCCTGAATTGCGATACGGTCACGAAAGATTCCCTGCCTATTGAGCAGGCACAAAAGAGCGGCGCGTTGGCTTTCTTTGCGGAGAAATACGGCAAGATGGTCCGGGTTGTGACCATTAACGATTATTCAAAAGAATTCTGCGGAGGCACCCATCTGGACTCAACGGGACAGATCGGCTTATTTAAAATCATATCCGAAAGCGCGATTGCGCAAGGGATCCGTCGCCTCGAGGCAAAAACAGGAATAGCGGCCCTGAAATATGTTACTGAAGAAGAACACCAACTTTCAAAGATATCCGAAATATTAAAGGCGCCGACAACAAAATTGGTCGACCGTTTAAACGCGCAAACGAAAAGGCTGAAAACCCTCGAAAAAGAGATTGAACAGTTCCGATTCGAAGCCATCAAAAACACTATCGACACCATACTCGAAAAAGCGGAACATCTTAACGGGATCTCCGTCATCAGCCATGTCTTTAAAGACATCGACATTGAACTGTTGCGTAGGGTATCCGACCTGCTTAAGCAAAAACTAAAAACTTCGATCATCTTGCTTGGGGCGCACACGCAGGAAAATGCTTCAATCCTGTTAACGGTCACCGATAATCTCGTTAAAAAAGGGATTAAGGCCAACGACCTGATTAAAGAGATCGCGCCGCTCATTGATGGCAGCGGCGGCGGGCGCCCGCAGCTGGCCCAGGCGGGAAGCAAAGAAGTCAAGAAAGTCGAGCGCGCGGTAAAAGAAGCGAACAAACTGATAAAGGATAAACTCAGAACATGCAAATACTGAAACAGACCGGAGCGGGCATCCAAAGGCTTTATGACCGGCACACATCCATCCGTAAGCCCAAGATTGCCGAGAAAGTCCGTCATATCATTGAAGATGTTCAGCAAAAAGGCGATGAGGCTGTCATCAAATATACCCGGCGATTCGATAAAGCAAAGCTTTCGCCAAAGGACCTGCGTGTTCCGGAAAATGAGATCAGCGCCGCGTTCCAGAACATCACCAGTGATTTTGTCTCCAGTTTAAAAGTCGTTTTGAGCAACGTGTTTCTATTTTATAAGAAACAGAACCAGAAAGCGGCCCGTGTGCGCCAGGATGACGGGATTTTGCTTAAAGAAAACATCCTGCCGCTTGATTCTGTGGGGATTTATGTGCCCGCCGGAACGGCGCCGCTCGTGTCCTCAGTCTATATGTCGGTTATTCCGGCTAAGGTTGCCGGAGTCAAGCGCATTGTCATTGCGACGCCGCCCGATAAAAATGGCCATGTCAACCCGTATATCCTTGCCGTTGCAAACCTCCTCAATGTCAATGAGATTTATAAAATGGGCGGGGCTCAAGCGATCGCGGCGTTATCTTTAGGGACAAAAAGCATTCCGAAAGTCGATAAGATCATCGGCCCCGGGAACATGTATGTCACGGAGGCCAAGCGGCAACTGTTCGGATACGTCGATATCGATATGCTGGCCGGCCCGACCGAGCTCGTGATCATTGCCAACCGCTACAGCAACCCTAATTTCATCATGGCGGACCTCGAAGCCCAGTCTGAACATCTAGGAGGATTATCCATTTTGGTCACGACTTCCAAACAGTTGATCAAGCAAATAAGGAAGAAGGTCGCAAAAGGCTATATTATCTACGCCAAAAATATAACCGAAGCCATTGAGATTACCAATAAAATAGCGCCTGAACACTTGCAGATCCTAACGAATAATCCCGTCAGTGTCGCCAAAAACATCAGGAATGCCGCAGCGATCTTTTTAGGCCCCTACAGCCCAACAGCATTAGGGGATTACGCGGCCGGGCCCAGCCATGTCTTACCGACGCTGGGAACGGCCCGGTTTTTTTCGGGAATAGGCATCTCCGACTTCATGAAAAAAAGCCATATTATTTCTTATTCGAAGCGCGCGCTGGAAAAAATGAAGGACCCTATTGAAAAAATCGCGAAGCTGGAAGGGCTGCCGAAACACTATGAGTCGGTCAACGCCCGGTTCCAGCATTGATATTGGCCGCACCCATTCTTTTATGTGAGAGGCCAAGAGTTTCATCATTTCCTTTTATTGGAAATGTCGAAAAATGACGGGAGAGAATCTTATGAAAGACCGCAAAGCCGAATTAGAGCGTAAAAGCAAAGAAACCGAAATCAAAGCCAAGCTGAATATAGACGGCAAAGGCACCACCCATATTAAGACGCACATCGGCATTCTCGATCACATGCTCGAGCTATTTGCCTTCCACGGGCACTTTGACCTTGACTTGGAGGTCAAAAAAGCGGATTTCGAGATCGATATTCATCACACCAATGAAGATGTCGGCATCGTCCTTGGGAAGATATTCAAGGACGCGTTGGGCGAAAAACAAGGGATCCGCCGCTTTGGAGTCGGGTTTGCCCCCATGGAATCGACCCTCGGCAGAACCGTTATGGATATCAGCGGGCGGGGATATCTGAAAATGCAAGCCGGCCAACACGGCGTCATTTGGCCTACAGTCACCGAACAAGAAAATTATTCCATGAAGCATCTGGAGCATTTCTTGGAATCCTTCGCGCACGGATTGGGCGCAACGGTCAATATCTTCATCGAAAATCCGGATGAAGATCTGCATACGAACCTGGAAACTGTTTTTAAATCCCTCGGCCTTGCTTTGGATCAGGCAACCCAAATCGATCCTCGCCGAAAAGGCAGCATTCCGTCAACGAAAGGGATTATCGACTAAAGCCTTTAGGCTTTACCGGCCTTCCGCCATCAGCGTCAAGGAAATATGGACGATGGATCGCCGAAGGCCCCTGATTTTAGAGATAAAAAATGATCGCCATTATTGATTATGGGATGGGGAATTTGCGCAGCGTTCAAAAAGCGCTTGAACAGGTGGGCGCAAAAGCAAAGATCACGCAAGAGCCGGATGACATCAAGGCGGCCGATAAGATTGTCCTGCCCGGTGTCGGCGCCATGCAGCCGGCTATGGACCGCCTGAAGGCCCTTGGGATCATTCCGGCGATAAAAGACGCCGCGGCAAAAGGGGCTATGTTTCTTGGCATCTGTTTAGGGCTTCAGCTTCTATTCGAACAAAGCAGCGAAGGAGTATCAACTAAAGGATTAGGCCTCTTAAAGGGGAATGTTGAACGTTTCACCAGGTTAAAAATTCCTCAAATTGGATGGAACCAATTACATATTCAGAACGCAGATTCCCCCATATTCAAAGGTATAGAGGAATCGGCAAACGTCTATTTTTGCCATTCCTATTTCGTTAAGCCCAAAGACAAAGGCATTATTTCAACAACAACGCATTACGGCATTGATTTTGTGTCGTCGATTTATGCGGATAATATCCTGGGGGTGCAATTCCACCCGGAGAAGAGCCAGTCTGTCGGATTGCAAATTCTTAAGAACTTTAGCAAATTATAGGGCATATTTCATTGATCATTTTCCCAGCCATTGATATTAAAGAAGGCAAGGTTGTCCGTTTGGCACAGGGCAACTTTGATGAAGTCAAGGAATATTCCGGCGCACCCGTTGCAGCCGCGCGATTGTGGGAAGAAAAAGGGGCCCAATGGCTTCACGTGGTCGACCTTGACGGGGCAAAAGCCGGCGAAATGCGGAATATGAAGACCATCTTACAGATCGCCCAATCGGTCAAAATCCCGGTTCAAACAGGCGGGGGGATCCGCAAAGAAGAAGACATCCGGATGTTATTCAAGGGCGGCATCGCCCGCGTTATTTTAGGGACAAAAGTGATCGAAGACCGCGCCTTTTTAAAGAATGCCATCAAACGATGGAAAAGGAAGATTGCCGTCAGCCTGGATTGTTCCAATGGCATGGTCGCTGTGCGCGGATGGGCATCAACGTCAAATCTAAAGGCCATCGATCTTGTCAAGAAACTTGAAACATTAGGGCTCTCCTGTTTGATTTACACTGACATCGCCCGCGACGGAATGCTCAGCGGCCCGAACATGCAAGCCCTTGAAGAATTGACCGGCGCGACCGATATTCCGATTATCGCGTCAGGCGGTATTTCGGGCATTGATGACATTAAAAAATTGCTTACCCTTGAACATCAGGGCATTATCGGCGCCATAACGGGGAGGGCTATTTACGAAGGCAAACTGGACCTGAAAGAGGCCTTAGCGCTATGCTCACGAAAAGGATAATCCCTTGTTTGGATGTCAAAGACGGCCGCGTCGTTAAGGGGACGCATTTTGTCAATTTAAGGGATGCCGGGGATCCGGTGGCCATCGCCGAACTGTACGACGAACAAAAAGCCGATGAAATCGTCTTTCTTGACATTACCGCAAGCCATGAAAAGCGCCCGATCATCCTGGATATTGTCAAAGAAACGGCAGAAAAAGTTTTTATGCCATTAACGGTGGGAGGGGGGATTAATAATCTTGACGACATCCGCGCCTTGCTCAACGCCGGATCAGACAAAGTATCGATCAATACAGCCGCCGTTGAAAATCCCGATCTGGTGCGGGAGTCATCAAAAAAGTTTGGAAACCAGTGTATTGTGGCCGCCATCGATGCTAAAAAGAATACGGGAGGCTGGTGGGAAGTTTATACCCACGGCGGTCGAACGGCAACAGGAAAAGACGCCATTAAATGGGCACAGACGGTCGAAAAACTCGGCGCCGGCGAAATCCTGTTAACAAGCATGGATTACGACGGGACCAAGGACGGCTATGATATTCCGCTCACGGATGCCGTTTGCCAAGCCGTAAATATTCCCGTAATTGCTTCCGGAGGCGCCGGAAAACTGGAAGACTTCTATAATGTCTTTGCCAAGACACAAGCCGATGCGGCCCTTGCCGCATCCGTATTCCATTACCGCGAGCTAACGGTTGGAGATGTGAAAAATTATCTAAGGGACAAGAAGATTGAGGTGCGATTGTGAACGATAAAACAAAGATCAAGATAACGCCAAGAACGCTTCATAAACTGAAATTCAATAAGGATGGCCTTATTCCGGCAATCATACAGGACTTCAAGACCAAGGACGTCCTGATGATGGGCTATATGAATATTGATTCGCTTAAGAAAACTCTCACGAACGGGAAAACATGTTTCTGGTCCAGATCGCGCCAGAAATTCTGGATCAAGGGCATGACATCAGGGCATTTTCAGTTCGTTAAAGACGTGTATTATGATTGCGACTGTGATACACTGTTGGTTAAAGTCCGGCAGGTGGGTTCGGCTTGTCACACCATGAAAAAAAGCTGTTTTTACCGCAAGATCATTACAAAACGAAACAAATAATGGTATTCCCGTCAGAGAAAAAATTCTTAGAATTAACGAAAAAGGGCAACCTGATCCCAGTATATAAAGAAATCTTGGGTGATCTCGAGACGCCGGTTTCGGCGTATTTTAAGACTGCTCACAAAGCAAAATATTCTTTTCTCCTTGAGTCCGTCGAAGGCGAGGAGAAGGTCGCGCGTTTTTCATTTCTGGCAAAGGATCCCGAGCTTATTTTCCATAGCAAACATAATACCGTCACGATTTCCCGTTTAACAAAAGGGAAGATAATCAAAGAAACCTTTAAGATTGTCGATACACCGCTTTCGTTCATAAGGCAAATCCTTAAAAAATATACGTTCGTTAACGTCTCGCAGCTTCCCCGATTTTGCGGCGGGCTTGTGGGATACTTAAGCTATGATGTCGTGAAATTCTTTGAGAAACTCCCCTTTAAAACAAAGGACGACTTGAAGCTCCCCGACGCTCTTCTTGTATTGGCCAAAGACCTGATCATCTTTGACCACCTGAACCATAATATCAAAGTTGTCCAATGTGTCCACATCCCGGAAAAATGTTCTTTTTCACAGAAAATTGAAGAATATGGAAAGGCCCTTCATAAAATCGATCGCTTGATCAACGAGCTTAGAGGTCCCCTGACCGTGAAAACGCAAGAAAATTCTAAGGCCGAAACGCGTTTTCTTGAATTACGGCCTAAATCCAATACAACCGAAACCGCATTCAAGAAGATGGTCTCTGAAGCCAAAAAACAGATCCGGAAAGGAGAGATCATCCAGGTTGTCCTTTCCCAGCGCTTTGAAGTCGATTTGAAAACGGACCCGTTTAATATCTACAGGACCCTGCGATCCATTAATCCATCGCCCTATATGTTCTATCTGAATTTTGACGGCATCCAAATTATCGGCTCATCACCGGAGCTTCTGGTCCGCTGTGAAAACAGTATCGTAGAGACGCGGCCGATCGCCGGAACGCGGCCGCGCGGCAAAGATGATAGACAGGATGCCCTTTTAGCCAAGGACCTGCTGAACGACCCTAAAGAAAAGGCCGAACACATTATGCTTGTCGATCTCGGCCGCAACGATTTAGGGCGCGTTTGTCAAAAAGGGTCTGTCCGCATATCGGAATTCATGTCGATCGAGAAATATTCGCATGTCATGCATATTGTGACCAACGTCAAAGGAAGATTAAAACAGAAGAACGACAGCCTGGATGTTTTGCGAGCCGCGTTCCCGGCCGGGACAGTTTCCGGCGCCCCAAAGATCCGGGCGATGGAGATCATCGAAGACCTGGAAAAGGTTACGCGGGGGCCGTATGCCGGTTGCGTCGGTTATTTCAGTTTTTCCGGAAACCTGGACACATGCATAACGATACGGACCATCATTGCCTCTAAAGGCAAGGCTTATATTCAGGCAGGCGCGGGGATCGTTGCCGATTCCACGCCCCAAAAAGAATACCAGGAAACCGTAAACAAGGCCAAGGCTCAGATCATGGCTATTAAACTCGCACATCATCAACCCGTTCGACGGCCTATTCTTAATATGAGGCGCGCTCAGGGTTGACCCTGAGCGTTAATCGAAGGGGCAAACCAACGAATAAGGAGAATAGGTTCATGGAAGTCATTATACGATTGCAAAAAGCAGGAAAATCCGCTAATAAACGGTATAATTATCGTATCGTCGCCTTAAGCAAGGCATCCAAGCGTGACGGCCGGTATCTTGATCTATTGGGATATTACGACCCGGCCAAAAAGCCGGCTTTCGCATCCCTCAATAGACAAAAATTAGACAAATGGCTCAAACAAGGCGCTCAAATGAGTGATACGGTTAAATCCCTTGCAAAAAAAATAAAAGATAGTTAATACGCCTCCTCGGATTCATTTTGTTAACGATTTTCCGTTAGAGAACAGATTATAAAAGGAGACTCTATGCCGACAGAACAAGGTGGAATGTCCATGCTGATGCCGATGATCCTCATTTTTGCGATTTTTTATCTGTTGGTCTTTCGGCCGCAAAAAAAGGAACAGCAGAATAAGCAAAAAATAAGGGAAGGACTTAAGAAAAACGATGAGGTTGTGACCGTCGGCGGTATTCATGGAACCGTCGTCCTGACAAAGGAAAAAACGGTCACGCTTAGGATCGATGACAACGTAAAAGTAGAATTCGACAAAGAATCCATTGCAACCGTTGTTAATTCGAAAACCGAAGGTTAAACCATAATCCAAATCAAATGCATTCATGAGGAGCGGCATTTATGAGTAAAAGCACCCGCAACAGACTGATAGTTACCTTTGGCGTTATTTGTGCCGCCGTATTGTTTACTTTTCCGGTTGAAAAACACATTAATCTTGGCCTTGACCTTAAAGGCGGCATGCATCTCATCCTGAAAGTGGATACCGAAAAATTAAGCGCCAATGAAAAAAAAGATGCTGTTGAAAGAGCCATTGAGATTTTACGTAACCGGATAGACAAGATTGGAGCGGCAGAACCCGTCATCCAACGGCAAGGAGAAGACCAGATCCTTGTGCAGCTTCCCGGCATTACCGACCGTGAGTCGGCCATCAAAATGATCGGAACGGTCGCCCAGCTTGAATTCAGACTTGTCAACAGCAATCCGAAGGATATGGAAGAAGCGCTTAAAGGCAACATTCCAAAAGGATATATCCTGAAGTCCATACCAAAAAGTGACAATGAGCCCGTGCTTCTCGAAGACAAGGTGGCCTTAAGCGGCGAAACTGTCGCCGACGCCCTGGTCGACTTTGATTCCCAGGCTTTTGGACAACCTTACATCAAATTAAAACTCGATGGTCCAGGATCAAAGATATTTGCCAAAATTACAAAAGAGAATATCGGCGAACGACTGGCCATTATTATGGATGACACCGTGCTCTCCGCCCCTAATATCAGAGACGCCATTCTCAAAGGGGATGCCCAAATCACGGGACAATTTTCCTATGACGAAGCTTCAACCCTGGCCCTTGCCCTGCGTTCCGGCGCTTTACCAGCGCCCATGCATATTGAAGAAGAAAGGACGATCGGTCCCCTTTTGGGAAAAGACTCCATCATGGCGGGTATTAAAGCGACGGTTATCGGCGGTATTTTGGTCTTTGCATTTGTATTAACGTATTACCTCATGGCCGGGGTCATTTCAAGCATCGTGCTGGCCATGAATGTTTTATTGATTTTTGGGATCATGGGCTTCTTAAACGCGATGCTTCCCGCATCGCAGTTGACTTTGACACTGCCCGGTATCGCCGGAATCATTCTGACAATGGGAATGGCGGTTGACTCGAACATTTTGATCAATGAACGCATCCGCGAGGAAATAGCGAATGGCCGACCGCTACAAGCCGCCGTCAATAACGGCTTTAAAAAAGCGCTCAGCGCCATTGTCGATTCCAATATAACGACCTTGGTTGCCGCATTTATGTTGTTCCAATTCGGTTCAGGCCCCATCAAAGGGTTTGCCGTCACATTGTTCATCGGCCTTCTTTCCAGCATGTTCACCGCTTTATTCGTCAGCAAAACATTGTTCAATGCGTCCATCGAATTTAGGATTTTAAAAGCGAAGTTGCCAATGCTAAATTTATTTTCCAATTTGAAAATTAATTTCATTTCAAAATGGATATTTTGCTCTATCGTTTCACTTATGCTGGTCATTGTCAGTATCGTCACCTTCATTGGCAAAAAAGAAAGTGCCTACGGCATCGATTTTGCCGGAGGCCAAATACAGGAATACAGGTTTAAAGATGCGATCCATGCCGATGATCTGCGTACGGCTCTCAAAGAAGTTAACGTAAATGACGCCGTCATCCAACAGTTTGATCAGCATCCGGAAAATGTTATTATCCGGACACCGCAAGATACTTACGATCAAGTCAGCAATATCTTTAAGAAAAACTTTTCTTATAATCCTTTCGAGGTTTTGCGTATTGAGAAGGTTGGGCCGGTTGTCGGCCAAGAGTTGCGCAAAGCCGCCTTACTGGCCATCATCTTTGCGATGGGAGGGATCCTCACTTACGTCGGATTCCGATTTAAACATTTTGAATTTGGCATGGCAGGGGTCATCGCGCTTTTACACGATGTTACCGTTACCGGCGGGATCATTCTCCTCATGGGCCGCCAGATCGACCTTTTGGTCATCACCGCGCTTTTGACCATTGCCGGTTATTCCATAAACGACACCATTGTTATCTACGACCGCATCCGTGAGAACATGGGCAGGCGCCACAAGGCCAGCCTTGACGAAATCATCAATACCAGCATTAACGAGACCTTCAGCAGGACCATCCTCACGACATTCACAACTTTATTAGTCGTTACTTCGTTATTTCTCTGGGGTGGCGAGGTCTTGAACACATTCGCCCTATGTTTGATTATCGGTTTTGTTACCGGAACATATTCAACGATTTTCATCGCTTCACCGCTTGTTTTAGCCTGGGAATCAAAAGGCCATAAGAAAAATTAGTCCTTCGTCTAACGATCAAGTTTATCCTATGCAATGTTTGAGTCCTTAGAACTTTTTGTCGAACAAAAGATCAACCTTGATCATGTCCTCAACAATCTCGTAGCGTTCCGCTATCAGAAAGTCAAAAAATCCACACAAGAAGGGGAATTCAGCCAAAGGGGAGGCGTCCTGGATGTTTACCCCGTTGGATTCGACGGCCCCGTCCGCATCGATTTCGATGATGAAACCATCCGCGCCATCGCCAGCATTAATGTCAAAACAGGAAAATCAATATGGCAGCATAAAATTATCATCATCCTGCCTCACAAAGCCCATAAAATAACGGCTTTCAGTCCAGACATTCCGTTAAACCATTTCATCGAGATTCAAAAAGGCGATTACGTCGTCCATAACAACCACGGCATCGGAAGATTCCTTGGGATCAAAAATATCCCGGTTGCCGATGAAATCAAATCCCATTTGGCCATTGAATACCAAGGAGGCGACCGGTTATTCGTCCCCACTCATGATATCCGCTTGGTCCAGAAATACGTAAGTTTTCAAAAGCGTCCACCGCGGCTCTATAAACTCGGAAGCAAGGAGTGGCATCGTGTCCGCCTCCATATCCAAAAGCGCCTGCAACGCACCGCCGCTGAACTCCTGCACACGCAAGCCGTCAGGGCAAGCATGAAAGGTCACAGTTTCGCCAAAGATTCCGAATGGCAAAAAGAATTCGAAAGTTCATTCCCTTTCGAGGATACCCCCGATCAGATCACGGCAGCCATTGAAGTCAAGAAAGACATGGAATCGCCTCAGCCGATGGACCGCCTTTTGTGCGGAGATGTCGGCTATGGGAAAACAGAAGTCGCCATGCGGGCCGCCTTTAAGGCCGTTATGGATAACAAGCAGGTTGCCATCCTCGTTCCTACGACACTTTTGGCGGAACAACATTTTTATAATTTTGCCATGCGCCTGAAAATATTTCCCGTCAATATCGAGATGCTCAGCCGTTTGCGCACGCAACACGAACAAATCCGGATCATCAGAGAATTGTCGGCAGGGAAGATCGATATCATTATCGGCACCCACCGGCTCTTATCAAAGGACATCGCCTTTAAGGATTTGGGGCTGATCATCATCGACGAAGAGCAGAGATTCGGCGTGAAATCGAAGGAGCGCTTAAAGCATTTTCGCCTGCTGGCAGATGTCTTGACGCTCACGGCAACGCCCATCCCGCGCACTTTGCACATGGCCCTGACCGGGGCAAAGGACATGTCCGTCATTTCAACGCCTCCGCAAAACCGTATGCCGATCGAGACGCATGTCATCACGTTTGATGAGGCCATGATCCAAAAGGCCATTCAAAGAGAAATTAAACGAAAAGGACAGGTCTTTTTCCTTCACAATCGTGTTGAAGATATTGAGCAAATTGCTAAAATATTAGAAAAGACGGTTAAAGAGGCACGGATTGCCATTGCCCATGGGCAGATGTCCCCGAAACTTCTTGAGAAAATCATGCTCCGCTTTTTAAAAGGGGAAATTGATGTCCTGGTGTGCACAACCATTGTCGAATCAGGCATTGATATCCCCAACGCCAACACATTGATTGTCAATCAGGCGGACCATTTTGGCTTGTCCGACCTTCACCAGCTGCGCGGCCGTGTCGGGCGGTTTAATAAACAGGCCTATTCCTATTTTATTGTTCCGCCAAAACGGATGATGTCAACCCAAGCCAGGTCACGCATGAAGGCCATCGAAAGGTATAAAGGCCTGGGTTCAGGATTTCAGATCGCCTTTGAAGACCTGCAGATACGCGGGGCCGGGAATCTTTTGGGGGAGGAGCAAAGCGGTTGCATTTCGGCGGTCGGTTTCGACCTTTATTGCCGGCTCTTGAAAGAATCGATTGAACAACTTAAGAAATTGCAAAACACACCACCGGAAGGGAAATAACATGACGTTCTTATCGCGATGGACAGTCATTATCAGTTTGGTCATATCATGGACTGGTAGCTGTTTTTGCTTAGTTCATGCGGCAGAAGACGCCATCATTGCCGTTGTTAATGATGAACTGATCACTCTCAATGACCTAAAGAATTATGCGCACGCAACATATGCCAGCCTCATCACTGAGGGAATGAGCGAGAGCCACATGCAAGCGGTGATGAAAGATTTGGAGGAAAACGGGATCCATAAGCTCATTGAGGATAAGCTCATCTTAAGCAGCGCGAATAATATCGGCTTGGAAGTCCGCGAAGAATTGGTGGATAAGCGTATCGCCGAACTCGAAAAAAAATACGGGTCAGAACAAAATTTGGTGAATGCGCTCATCAAGACCGGGGCCACGCTCACTGACCTTAGGAACAAACTCCGCGAGGAGATGAAATTACAATTCATCGTTGATCATGAAATCAAATCCAAGATTTATGTTAATCCTCAAGAAGTGACTGATTATTACGAAAAAAATAAAGAGGATTTCGGTCGAAAGAGGCGCGTGAACCTTGAATCCATTTATATCGCTTATAAAGGCGATGAGCCGGCTGCGCTGGCAAAGGCCAAGAATGCCTTAACGCAGATCCAGGAAGGCAAAGACTTTAAAGAAATCGCTGCCCAATATTCAGATTCTCCTTCCGTTGGACTTATTGAAGAAGGGCATCTGTTGCCTTCTATCGAAGATGCTGTTTTCAATTTGAACATTGACGAAGTTTCACCTTTAATTGAAACCGAAAGAGGGGTCTACATTTTTAAACTTGTCGGAAAAGCCCCTGCGGAAATTCCCGATCTTGCGGATTTAAAAGAAACGATTCACGATCTGCTTTTCAAGGAAAAATTCAGAACACGTTTTATTGAATGGGTTGATAAACTGAAGAAGGAAGCTTATATAGAGATCAAATAACCACGCCTTTTCTAAAGAAAAATGTCCAAATAAATTATAAAAAAACTCATGTCTAAGAACAACAAATGCATCGGGATAACATTGGGGGACCCTTCGGGCATCGGGCCGGAAGTGACCGCAAAGGCGCTTGCCGATCCATCAATCCGTAAACTCGCCGATTTTACATTGATCGGGGAGCAATGGGTCTATCAGAAATACTGCTTAAAAGACTACGCGAATTGCTCATTTATTGATATTAAAAGCATTAATCCAACTCAATGGAAAATCGGAAAACCCAATCTTGCCAGCGCCCGAGCATCATTAAACGCCCTGCAAAAGGGTGTTGAATTGTTGAAAAAGAAGAAAATCATCGGCATTGTCACAGCCCCGCTATCCAAGGAGCCCATCAGCCGGATCCTGCCATCCTTTCAAGGGCACACGGAATTCTTGGCGGATGCCTTTGGCATTAAAAATGTCGGCATGATGTTCGTTGCCGGTAAAATGCGCACGATCATCGTTACCCGTCATATTCCGCTTCATCAAGTGAGCCCATCCCTTAACGTCTTTAACATCTACACCACGATTGAACTGACGTATAAGGCCCTTCGCGAAATTTTTAAAATTAAAAAACCTGCGATCGGTATTTGCGGGATCAATCCTCATGCGGGGGAAGAAGGGACTATCGGAAAAGAAGAGATTACAAAAATCATCCCGGCGGTTAAAAAAGCCAGGCGCCGGAAAATGGACATTCATGGCCCTTTTGCCGCCGACACCTTATTTTTACCTGATATTGCCCATCATTATGACGCGATTGTGGCGATGTACCATGACCAAGGGCTTATCGCCGCTAAAACACTATACTTTCAACAACTAGTCAATCTGACGATTGGACTTCCCTTTATCCGGACATCCCCGGCCCACGGGACCGCTTTTAATATTGCCGGGAAAGGGAAAGCAGACCCTTCCTCCATGCGCGCCGCCATCAAACTCGCAGCCCAATTGACATGATAAACCAACGCAATCCATTGTTCCCCAAACGGTCTCTTGGGCAGAATTTCTTGATCAACCCCAATGTTGTTCGACGGATCATTGCGTCATGCGACTTAAACAAGGCTGAAACCGTCCTGGAGATCGGGCCAGGGAAGGGGGCCTTGACCCGCTATCTTTCACAGGGCGCTTTTAAAGTCATTGCCATTGAAAAGGACGATCAACTGGCCATGCAATTAAAACAGGCCTTCAAGAATACCAATGTTGAGATCATTCATGCGGATGTCTTAAAATACCCTTTTGACAAATTGCCCAACAATATCAAGGTCGTGGGTAACTTGCCTTACAACATCGCGACCCCCATCATCGAAAAAACCCTGAACCATCGGAGGAAATTTCACGCGTTTTACATGACCGTTCAGCTCGAATATGGCCAGCGGATCGCCGCTCAACCGAACAGCAAACGCTACGGATCATTAAGCTGTTTTGTCCAATATCATGCTGATGCCAAAATTTTGTTTAAGATAAAGAATTCGGCTTTCCATCCAGCGCCGAAAGTCCAATCCTGTTTCCTTAAACTTGAATTCCTAAAAATACCGAGGCACGCAGCCAAAGAGGAAGACCTTCTTTTTAAGATCATCCGCGCATGTTTCGGACAGCGCCGGAAAACTGTCGAGAATGCCCTGTCAACACTTATGGACAAAGAAAGGGCCAAGGCGCTTCTGTTGGAATCGGGCATCAACCCGAAATTAAGGGCAGAGAACATCTGCCTTGAGAAATACGTGCAACTATCGGATAAAATTTAACATCAAAACGGCGAAGAATTATCTTTGAAGCGAGGATTTAAGGATTTTCCCAGCCCTTATATAATTGCTGCAGGAACTTTTCGCGGTCTAATTCAAAGGCATGTTGGAGGATGAGATTCTGAACATCATCGGGGGTATTGTAGAAACTGACTCCTATTTGAGGCTGATTATTTTCAATCTTCACCCAAAGGATATGAGCATTAAGCTTGACTTTGACTCCTTCGGCCAATTCAACGATGATCTTTATATTTTGATGCGGAAAGACGTCCCCTTTACTGATAATACAAGCCCCGGCACAACTGAGGTCTTTGGTCCGGCCTTCATAAGAGGTTGTTTCCCCATCAAAATGATACTGGACAGGGTCATCAACTTCCCAACGCGGGAAATAGCGCGAGTCTTTATCTTCAAATACGGAGTGGTCAAGGTTTTGGGCGCTCATGTCCATCTCCTGGTTTCTCGTAAGACTTCGTCCTGACGGGCTGTCACAAACTGCCTTTTTTTATTAAATTAACACCAGAAATTGGCCCCTGCAAGGAATAAATTTGATACTTTTTTCGTAATCCTTGACATTGGAAGAAACTGATGTTAGAAACATACATATGTAATTTCACTTAATTGGGATTATTCTATGGAAAAACAAATCTATTACCATGATACCGATGCCGGAGGCGTCGTTTATTACGGCAGATATCTGAATTACCTGGAAGAAGCCCGCACAGAGTATCTCCAACAAAGAGGGCTCGACCTAAAGTTGTTCCGCCAAAAGAAATTTCTTTATGCGGTGCGCCAATGCAACGTCAGCTATGAGAGTCCTGCGCGCTACGGAGACATTATCGTTTGTGACGCGAAATTGGCGAAAATAACGACAGCCAGGCTCATCTTTGAGCAGGAAATCCGTGATAAAGAGACCGGCCGCCTGATTCTCAAAGCCGAAGTTACCCTTGTCAGCCTCAACGAGCATTTTAAGACGACCCCAATCCCTGAAGACATTAAATCCTTATTGGTCTAGATTGCCCTTGTCAGCATTTATGGATAGTGTTAATATACTGGCCAATTATTATTAGTACTAATAGCCCGTGGAAAATCGCATGATCTCAGAAAACGATGTCAAATATGCCGCCGCACTTGCGCGGATCCATCTTGAAGATGATGAGGCAAGCCGTTTAACCAAGGACCTTGAAAAGATCCTTGATTATATAAACAAGCTGAACACCCTGGACGTCAAAGATGTCCAGCCGACAAGCCATGTCTTACCCCTCAAAAATGTCTATAGGGAAGATCGGATCAGGCCGTCCCTAACCCAAAAAGAAGTACTCAAAATATCCGTCGAGCAACAAGAGGGTTCCTTTAAGGTCCCGAAAGTCATCGAATAATAATGGAACTGAATAGACAAACTGCCCACGAACTTCTGGATCTTCTAAAAAATAAAAAAACAACCCCGGAAGCCATTCTCGATTCTGTCCACAAACAAATCCAGAAATCGGATAAAGACGTTAAAGCTTATGTCCGATTGAATCAGAATAAAGTGGATCCCAAGACGGCTAACTCCCGATCGGTCCCGATTCCTATCGGCATTAAGGACAACATGTGCATTCTGGATGAAGAAACCACATGTTCCTCCCGGATCCTCAAAGGGTTTAAAGCTCCATATGATGCCACTGTCATTGAAAAACTAAAGAAATCCGGCGCAATCCTTATCGGCAATACGAACATGGACGAATTTGCGATGGGATCGTCAACCGAAAATTCCTGTTACGGCGCGACGCATAATCCCTGGAAACTGGATTGTGTCCCTGGCGGTTCAAGCGGGGGATCCGCGGCAGCAGTCGCGGCCAGTGAAGCTATTTGGGCTATCGGGTCGGACACCGGAGGGTCGATCCGGCAGCCAGCGTCTTTCTGCGGCGTTGTCGGTTTAAAACCAACTTATGGGCGCGTATCAAGATACGGCCTTATCGCTTTTGCCTCCAGCCTTGACCAGATCGGCCCGATCACCAAAGACGTGACCGATTCCGCTTTGCTCCTTAACGTTATCGCCGGTTACGATGAACGCGATTCAACTTCCGTAAATGCGCCTGTACCCGATTATCGACAAGCGCTGAAGAACAACGTCAAAGGACTAAAGATCGGCATCCCAAAGGAATATTTTGTCCAAGGATTACACCCGGAAGTCAAAAATGCCGTTATGGCAGCTATCGAAGCCCTAAAAAATAAGGGAGCAACATTCAAAAAGGTTTCATTGCCACACACGGAATATGGCATCGCGACATACTACATAACCGCCACTTCGGAGGCCAGTTCAAATTTGGCCCGTTACGACGGTGTTCAATACGGGATCCGAGAGCTGCCGAAGAAAACGCGCAAATCTCCGCTTTTGGATATGTATGACGAAACCCGCCATGTCGGCTTCGGCGCTGAAGTCAAGCGCCGTATCATGCTTGGAACGTATTCGCTTTCATCCGGCTATTATGACGCCTATTATCTTAAGGGTCTAAAGGTGCGCACGCTTATTAAGAATGATTTTGATAAGCTCTTTTCAGAATTTGACGCACTCATCGGGCCGACATCGCCGACAACCGCATTTAAGATCGGAGACAAAGTCAATGACCCGTTAAGCATGTATTTGTCAGACATTTATACGGTTTCCGCCAATCTTAGCGGTATTCCGGCAATCTCCGTGCCGTGCGGTTTTTCGAAAGAAAGGCTTCCCATCGGCCTGCAGATCATGGCAAAACCGTTCGCCGAAGAGATGTTGTTCAGGATCGCCTATACCTATGAACAGAATACGGATTGGCACAAACAAAGTGTTAATTTATAAAACATGACCATAGCAGCAAAACAAAAATATGAAACCGTTATCGGGCTGGAAGTCCATCTCCAGTTAAACACCGCGACAAAAATCTTTTGCGGGTGCGCCAATAAATTCGGGGAAGCGCCGAACACGTTAACCTGCCCGGTTTGTCTCGGCTTGCCGGGATCGCTTCCCGTCGTTAATGCAAAAGCCCTGGAATATGCCATGAAAGTCGGGCTTGCCCTCAATTGTAAGGTAAATCCTTTTGTCAAATTTGACCGGAAAAACTATTTTTACCCGGACTGCCCCAAGGCCTATCAAATTTCCCAATTCGATCTGCCAATCTGCAGTAATGGCTATCTCATGATCGAAACAGAAGAGGGAGAAGCCAAAGAAATCCGTATTAACCGGGCCCACCTGGAAGAAGATGCCGGCAAATTGATCCATGATGATAAGAACAATTGCAGTCTGGTCGATTATAACCGTACCGGCACGCCCCTTATGGAAATTGTCACCGAACCGGATTTGCGGTCTGCACAGGAGGCCTATAATTACCTGCAAAACCTTAAACTGACCCTTCAATACTTAAACGTCTCGGACTGCGATATGGAAAAAGGGAGCCTTCGCTGTGACGCTAATATTTCCATCCGTCCGATGGGGGCAATAAAACTGGGGACAAAGACCGAATTGAAAAACATGAATTCGTTTAAAGCCGTCAAGGCCGGTCTTGAACATGAAATCCATCGTCATATGGCGGCCCTTGAATCCGGCCAAGCGATCATTCAAGAAACACGGCTCTGGGACGAGACACGTGCCATGACCTTTGCCATGCGCAGCAAAGAAGAGGCCCATGATTACCGTTATTTCCCCGAGCCGGACCTGGTCCCGTTTATGATGGAAGGGGCCGCCATTGAGACCACAAGAAAGTCTCTTCCGGAGCTTCCCGCAAAAAAACGGGAACGCCTTATGGAACAATATCGGGTTTCCGCCTATGACGCCAACATCCTCATCCAGGACCCTGCTCTTGCGGATTTTTTTGAAGAATGCAGCAAACATTATAAGGACACCAAAACAATCTGCAATTGGATCAACGGCCCGTTGATGAAAGAGCTGAACACCCGCAAAACCAGATTGGCTGACATAGGCTTAAGACCGGAAGATTTCACTGTCCTCATGCACAAAGTCAATGAGGGAATCCTGAGCAATCTAGCCGCAAAAGATATTTTAAGATTTATGATTGATACTCAACGCAGCGTTGATACAATCATAGAGGAAAAAGGGCTGGCCCAGGTTTCCGATGACAGCACTTTGGAAAAACTGGTCCAGGAACTTATCAAGGAGCATCACAACATTGCCGAACAGATCCGTAACGGGAAGGAAAGCGCTATCGGCTTTCTGGTCGGACAAGCCATGCGCAAGTCTCAAGGCAAAGCGAATCCGAAAAAAATCGGCGGACTTATCAAAAAACTTTTAACCTGATGATCCATACCTAAAGGCCGCACCCAATCGATTACGTGATAGGGTGCGAGCCTCCTCATTTCCTTCTGTATAAGGAAATGAGGAAAAATGACGGGAGGCCTGTTCATGCTGAAGAAATTTTTTGCGATCTTCATCTCTCTTTTAACAATCTTTTCTTTGACAACCCTGGCGATCTCACAAATCGACCAGAAAGTCAAAGATGACCTATATTCCCAAATCGAGCTTTACAGTTACACGTTGACAACGATCCAAGCCGACTACGTCGAAGAGATGTCGCCGAAAGACCTTATTTACGGGTCCCTGAAAGGCATGTTGGCGACTCTGGACCCCCACAGCCAATTCTTAAATCCCGACGAATACAAAGATCTCAAGACTGAAACCGAAGGAAAATTCGGCGGATTGGGCATTGAGATCTCCATCCGTGATGGGCTCTTAACCATTATTACTCCTATCGAAGGAACCCCCGCCTGGAAAGCCGGGATCAAGGCTGGAGACCGTATCGTAAAAATCGAGGATGAGCTGACCAAAGACATCACATTGAGCGATGCCGTCAAAAAGTTGCGCGGAAAACCAAAGACCGATGTCAGGATCACCATCCTGAGAGAAGATGAATTCAAGATCCTTGAATTTACCATCACGCGCGAGATCATCCATATCGAAGATGTTAAACATACCCAAATCCTGACCGACAAAATCGGTTATATTCGATTAACGGAATTCCGCGAAGACTCGGCAAAGGCCTTCCGGGCGGCCCTTGACGAGCTTCAATCACAAGGAGCAAGCAGCCTCATCTTAGACTTGCGGAATAATCCCGGAGGGCTGCTGAACGTCGCCATCCAAGTCACGGAAGAGTTTCTTCCAGCCGGGGACGTCATTGTTTCAACGAAGGGACGACGCATGTCACAAAATACCGTGACAAAATCGACAAACCGACGCCATCTGATCGATTGGCCCATGGTTGTCCTGATTAACGAAGGCAGCGCTTCGGGAAGCGAAATCTTGGCCGGCGCCCTCAAAGACAATAAACGGGCGATCATTGTCGGCGAAAAATCGTTCGGAAAGGGATCGGTTCAATCCGTCATCCCGTTGCCGGACGGTTCGGGACTTCGCCTGACAACCAGCAAATATTTCACGCCTTCCGGCACTTCCATTCATGGCGTCGGGATCGAACCGGATATTGCCGTAGAGTATGTCCCTGTTAACGAGAAGCCGGAAGAAGAGAGCGGGAAAAAGATCGAACAAATCTTCAATGATATTGAATTGCAGAATACCGATGATAAAGAAAAACTAAATATATCCAAGAAGCAATTGGAAATCCGGGACATGTTACTGCAAGACAATCAAGTGCAAAGCGCGATTAGTGTCCTTAAAGGGATCCGTGTTTTTAAAATGTTTAGCGAAGGCCCTAAACCGACGGCCGGCGAATCATTAAAAAATGCCATTGAAGCAGAAGAAGCGCCACAGTCAACATTATGAATGTCCTCGGCCTGGAAACATCTTGCGATGAAACAGCAGCCGCTGTCGTTAAAGACGGGAAACATGTTCTTTCAAACGTTGTCGCCTCAAGCCTTCAGGAACATGCTCAGCATGGCGGAATCATCCCGGAAATCGCATCCCGTCGGCAATTAGAGTTTATTATCGCCGTTGCGGAAAAAGCCTTGATCAAGGCGAAAGTGAAGCTCAAAGATATTGATGCCGTCGCCGTAACCAGCCAACCAGGATTAATCGGCTCTTTGCTGGTCGGCATTTCATTCGCGCGCGGCTTGAGCTTCGCGATCCAGAAACCTTTGGTTTCTGTTAATCATATTGAAGCTCATGCCTATGCTAATTTTCTGGAGGCGCCAGGGGCAGCAGCGAACAAAAAAAGCGGACGGCAAAAACCCAAATTGCCGGCAATCGCATTGGTCGTTTCCGGCGGGCATACAAATCTGTATCACGTTAAGGCGTTTGATCAATTCCGGCTTTTAGGGCAAACCCTTGACGATGCGGCAGGCGAAGCGTTTGACAAAGTGGCAAAGATCCTCGACCTCGGATATCCGGGAGGGCCGGCCATTGACGGCTTAGCCAAGAATGGCAAGAACACAAACGTGCGTTTTAAAAGCACCGTTTTGCCGGATACCTACAATTTCAGTTTTAGCGGGGTCAAAACCGCTGTTCTTTATCACTGCCGAGACCATAAACTTCAAAAGGAGTTTTCACCGGCCAAAACAGCGTATTCCTTTCAAGATAGTGTGGTCTTGGCTTTAACGCAAAAGAGCATTTCCGCTTGCAGGAAATTCAACATTGAAACGCTTTTGATTGGCGGGGGAGTCGCGGCGAATTCCGCTCTTCGTGCAAAACTGAACGAAGCGTCGTCGCAACACAATATCCATGCGCATTTTCCGCCCTTATCTTTATGTACAGATAATGCGGCCATGATTGCCGGATTGGGATTTCATCTCATAAACGAAAGGAGAATAACGTGTCTGATTTAATCGACATATTATTTAAAGTGCTGCTTTCCATCTTGCTGAGTAGTCTTATAGGATTTGAACGGGAATTGCGCCAGAAGGGAGCCGGCTTACGCACGCACATCCTTGTGGGCTTAGGTTCAACGTTGATCGTATTGACTTCCCTCCATCTTTTTGATATATACAAAGAGTCGGCAGTCATCGATCCCACGCGCATGATTGCCGGCGTTATTACCGGGATAGGGTTTATTTGCGCCGGAACAATCATGCATGCGCAATCACGCATACGAGGGCTCACCACCGCAGCCGCTCTTTGGATCGTTTCAGGGGTCGGAATTTCCGTTGGAGCGGGACATTATTCGGCTGCCATCATTGTTTCTATTGTTGTTTTTTGCGTGTTGGTCAGTATGCGGTCGTTAGAATATCAACTATCGAAAAAATTTAAAGAAAAAACTTTGAAATAAGGCCGCACCCATTGCAATCAATAGGGTGCGAGCCTCGTTCCGCCACGATCCGCGGCGGATGGAAAAATGACGGGAGACGAACATGGCTCTACGAGGAAGAAGACCCCCGCTAGAACGGGAAGAAGACAAGACAGTCGAGATCAACGCACAAATGCAGGGCTCTTTAACCTTTAAGGACCCTGTCAATTTAAAGATTAACGGAGAATTCAACGGCAGCCTGGAAACGAAAGGCACCCTTGCCATCGGGAACAGGGCGTTCGTTGAAGCCAACATCACAGGCGACAATATCATCATCGCAGGAAAGGTCAACGGCAATATCTTCGCTCATAAGATGTTAACGCTCATGCCGACCGCCGTCCTCAAAGGCGACATTTCCACGTCAAAACTCAATATCGTCGAAGGGGCCATTTTCCAAGGAAAATGCCAGATGATCGAAAACGCTTCCGAAACGATCGATGATAACCTCCTGGATATTGATGAAGTCGCTAAATACCTGGAGATCGATATGGACGAGATTGAGGCCTTGGCGAATTCAGGAAAGATCCCCGGAAAGAAATCGGGCAACAATTGGAAATTTGAGCGCTCTCAAATCGATCACTGGGCAGCATCGGG
Source organism: Candidatus Omnitrophota bacterium (assembly GCA_016931055.1). Lineage (GTDB taxonomy): Bacteria > Omnitrophota > Gorgyraeia > Zapsychrales > Zapsychraceae > 2-02-FULL-52-10. The sequence goes on from JAFGFL010000042.1 coordinate 42,004, forward strand.
AAGGATTAAATAACCATAACGAAGGTGAAGTAGAGACCAATGGCAACAAGTCAATTCATTTCCGTACGCGAAACAGCGCAGATCCTGGCCATCACCGAGAAAAAGGTCATGGACCTTATCGAAGAGGGGAAGCTCCAAGCTTACCGCATCGCGGATAAATTTTTGCGGTTAAAAAGAGTTGATGTGCTGAAATTGCGGAATGACGGAAACGTTGAAAAAGAGAATTATCAAATCCCTTATACCCCGGCCGAACGCGTAAGTGACTTTTTCCATTACAACAACTTCTACTTAATGTCGTGTGCATTAATCCTTGTGCTCATGTACATTATCTTTTATACTTAGTTCTCTTAAACCTTTGTTAGATGCCCTCGATTTATTCAAAAATTATTTATTGAAATCGAGGGCATGCTATTTCAAAAACTTTAATTTTAGGGAAAGTCAGACGTAATTGATTTTTCTAAACGCATATGTGCAACTTAGGCGTAATCAATTCTTCTAAAAACTTATATTGAAATTGAGTACATGCCTTTGATTTTTATAAACATTTCATGACACAAGTTGGGCGTCCTCGGTCTCTCCAAAATCTTATATGGAAACCGAGGACATGCCCTTGTTTTTCCTAAACATCTATTGTAAACAAGGGCGGGGTAGCTCAGGCTGGCTAGAGCACACGGTTCATACCCGTGGTGTCGTCAGTTCAAATCTGACCCCCGCTACCAAATTGCTCTGGGTCCATACCGGACACATGGGTAACAGTTTGTACCGGAGAGATGGGTTACACCACCTCCGGTACGAACGGGTACTCCAGAGGCTCG
>JAFGFL010000043.1 GCA_016931055.1 Candidatus Omnitrophota bacterium
ATTATGACATAGGAGCATATTGCTTGTCGTCGTATTATTGCTAAAGAACAGAATTTTTATCAACCAAATTTCCGTGTCATTATCAATAAATTATTAATAACTGTACATGTTCTTTGGTAACAAATTGCATTTTTGAAAAAGGCAGTCAAGAGGTCCCAAAAAGCCCTATCCTTAAGAAAATAAAGGGATTGGGAACCAGAAAAATCTTGACAAAAATATCCGTCGGTTGTATATTCAGCTATCTCTATATTGGGGAAGAGATGTGGTAAAAAAACTCGGCGGTATGTTAAGATAGTATTCTTGTTTCAAGGGAAAGGGCATTGAGGTCCTCTTTGGCAAAGGGTAACTGCGCAAAGGGGATTTTTTTTAGAATCTTCCTTTTCAAAGTCTTCCAAAAATAAGCCTTTTTCAAATAACGCTGATCTGCGGTATAAGGTAATTTGTTATTAAGGAAGGCATCAGGAAAGGAAAGAGAGATGAGAACAAGGATCAGTGCAATTGATATTTCAAATATCGGAGGGAAGCGGATGATGACAACAGAAACAGGAAACAAAACAGTTGCGGATTATTACGGCGATAATGTCTTCGGGATTAAGGTGATGCGCAACTATCTTTCGGAGAAGGCCTTCAAATCGTTGAGTGAGGCCATCAAGAACAACGGGCCGCTAGACCGCAGCATTGCCGATGAAGTTGCCGAGGCGATGAAAAACTGGGCGGTGGCAAAAGGCGCAACACACTATACGCATTGGTTCCAGCCGCTGACCGGTTTAACGGCCGAGAAACACGACTCTTTTATCGAATTGGACGGGGAAGGCGGCGTTATCCTGGAATTCTCCGGCGACGCCCTCATCCAGGGCGAACCCGACGCTTCCAGTTTTCCATCGGGCGGCCTGCGGCCGACGTTTGAGGCGCGCGGGTATACCGGTTGGGACCCGACAAGCCCGGCGTTCATCAAGGAAGGGCCGAATGCGACTACGCTGTGCATCCCAACCTATTTTGTCGGGTGGAACGGCGTATCCTTGGATAAAAAGACGCCTCTTTTAAGGTCGATGAAGGCCATTTCCAAGCAAGTCTCCCGGCTGGCGAAGCTCTTGGGCATCAAAATTACCCAGAACGCTTTTTCAACCCTGGGCGGTGAACAGGAATATTTCTTGATTGACCGGGAGTATTATCATCAGAGGATCGACCTCATTCAGACGGGCCGCACGCTCTTCGGGAAGCCGCCTGCCAAGCATCAGCAGATGGCGGATCATTATTTCGGGGCCATCAAAGAGCGCGTGATGGGCTTTATGGAAGACCTTGACCGGGAGATGTGGAAATTAGGGGCGCCGCTTAAAACGCGCCATAACGAAGTGGCTCCGGGTCAGTTTGAAGTGGCTCCCATTTTTGAAAACCAGAACCTGGCGGTTGACCACAATATGCTGACCATGGAGGTCATGCAGAAAGTCGCCAAGCGCCATGGGCTAGCCTGTTTATTGCATGAAAAACCGTTTGCCGGTATCAATGGATCAGGAAAGCATTGTAATTGGTCTATAACCGGCCCAGACGGAAAGAATTGGCTGTCTCCGGGCGACAGTCCTCATGAAAACGAGCGGTTCTTAATCATGTTGTGCGCCGTTATTAAGGCGGTGGATGAGCATGCGAAATTCTTGCGCGCTTCCGTCGCGTCGGCGGGCAATGACCACCGCTTAGGGTCGCATGAAGCCCCGCCGGCGATCATTTCGATCTACCTTGGCGAACAGCTGACGGATATCATTGAGCAGATCGAGAAGGGATCCGGCGCAAAAAGCTCGAAAAAGGGCGGAACGCTAACGGTCGGCTTAGATTCTCTGCCGACGCTGCCGCGCCATGCTTCCGACCGCAACAGGACGTCTCCCTTTGCTTTTACGGGGTCGAAGTTCGAATTCCGTGCCGTCGGTTCAGCCATGAGCTTATCGGGCCCGAATATCGTCATAAATACCATTGTGGCGGATGCCTTGGATGATATCTGCACAAAATTGGAAGAAGCCAGAAAATCCGATAAAAATGCCGATAAGGCTGTCCAGAAGATTCTGCAGGAAATTATTAAGAAGCATAAAAAAATTATCTTCAATGGGGATAATTATACGGAAGCCTGGCTCAAGGAAGCGAAGAAGCGCGGATTGCCCAATTTAAAGACAACGCCTGAAGCGCTCGAAGTCATCAAAGACCCCGCAGTGATCAGTTTATGTGAGCGGCAGGGCGTCCTGACGAAGAGAGAACTGATTTCGCGGTATGACGCCTACCTGGAAGCCTATGAAACGGTTATCCGGTATGAGGCGGCTCTCGCCGCGGACATGGCTAAGACGACCATTATCCCGGTCGCTGTGGATTATCAGGCCGAGTTAGCCGAAATGATCAAGAGCGTCGAGGGGATCAATAAGACCAAATCGGCATCGAGCCGGAAGTTTCTGAAAGATGTTTCCGGGGAAACGGAAAAAGCCCTTACGGCTGTCGGCAGCCTTGAAGCCGCGTTGAAGGGGAATTCCATCGAAAAGATGAAAGACGGTGTCGCGGCCCTGAGGACCGTCATCGACACATTAGAAGGTCTTGTCCCTTCAAACAAATGGCCATTGCCGTCGTACACGGAAATGCTCTTTATTTCATAAGCACCAAAAGGATAGGGTTACAGATGTAATCCTGTGGGGGCGGCCGGCTCGCCTCTGCGAAGCCAATCTTCGATGGACTTCGCTACGGCGAAGCAAGGCCGGTCGCCCCTGCGGGGAGAGGTCATTGATCTTATTTATCAAACATATCGGCATCGAAGGGCCGGAGACTCTAGGCGAGTTCTTTGAGAGAAACGGATTTTCCGTCAGGACTGTTGAACTGCAGGAAGGGGAACCTCTTCCTGAAGATTCGGATAATTTAGAGGCCGTTATCAGTTTGGGCGGGCCGATGAACGCGTATGAGGAAGATAAATACCCTTTCTTAAAAGGTGAACACGAGTTCATAAAGAAAGTCATTGGCCGAAAGATCCCGTTTATCGGGATTTGTTTGGGATCGCAGCTGCTGGCTAAGGCTTGCGGGGCAAAGGTGGAAAGATCGCCGGCAAAAGAGGTCGGATTTTTTCCAGTCCGTTTAACTTCTGAAGGGAAAGAGGACCCCTTATTTTCCGGGCTCACTGAAGAGATAGAGGTTTTTCAGTGGCATGAGGACATGTGGGCGCTTCCGCCGGAAGCGGTCCTGCTGGCTTTTTCCCAAAGGTGCCCGCACCAGGCCTTTAAAATAGGGCCGAACGCATACGGCCTGCAGTTTCATGTGGAGATTACCGGAAAGACCATAGAAGGATGGGCAGAAGCGTATTTCCCTTCGGAGGATCCTTCTTTCATGGGACAAAAGAAGCTGATGATCAAAGAGTACCGCAGGGACCAAGACAAATTTCATCAAATGGCCGATACGATATATAATAACTTTTTAAGAATCATCTCTCATCAAAGAAATGGCATGGCAGATCGAGGGAAGCTATGATCAGGATCGCAGCAGTTCAAATGAATTTCACGGTAGGTGATCTTTCCGGGAACCGGCATATCATCGAAGATAATATCCGTCGGGCAAAAAAGAAGAATGCGGATATCGTTGTTTTCCCGGAGTTGGCGGTTTGCGGCTATCCCCCGGAGGATCTCCTTTATAAAGAGCACTTTGTGCGTGATAATATCAGGGCCCTGCGCTCTTTGGCCAAAAAGACGGCAGGCATCACGGCCATAGTCGGTTTCGTTGATATCGATCGGACGAAAAAATTATATAATGCAGCCGCTGTTTTGTGTGACGGGAAAATTAAAGGTGTCTACCGGAAAGAGGCGCTTCCTAATTACGGCGTTTTTGACGAAAAAAGGTATTTTACTCCGGGCAAAAACAACAAAATTTTCTCAGACGGCACAATAAAATTCGGAGTGAGCATCTGCGAGGACCTGTGGATTGAAAAAGGGGCATGTCAAAGGCAGGCGAAGCAAGGCGCCAGATTGCTCATCAACATTTCGGCATCGCCTTATGAAGTCGGAAAGCTCAAAGAACGCGAGACACTTCTTAAGAGGCGAGCCAGGAGCGCGAAATCGTTCGTTTGTTACGTGAACCTTGTCGGCGGGCAGGACGAACTTGTTTTTGACGGCAGCAGTTTTATCATCAGCCCTGGCGGGAAAATTGTTGCCTCTGGAAAGCAATTCGAAGAAGACCTGATAATTGCGGATTTGGATATAAGAGAATATGAACGCAGGGACAGGGCTAGACCTGTCCCTACAAAGGCGGGGAAAGCGCCGCCAATCAAACCGCATTTATCGCGGCAGCTGAGCCAGGATGAACGGATTTATCAGGCGCTGGTCCTGGGGACCCGGGATTATGCCCGGAAAAACGGGTTTAAGAAGGCTGTTTTGGGTTTAAGCGGGGGGATCGATTCTTCACTGGTCGCGGCCATCGCGGTGGACGCGCTGGGCAAAGAGAATGTGATCGGCGTCACGATGCCGTCGCAATATACCTCGGCAGAGACAAGGGAAGACGCGGAAAAACTGTCGGGGAATTTGGGGATCCGTTTGATTGTGTCCCCAATCGAGAAAATATTCTCGGTATATTTATCCGAACTGAAAGATCAATTAAAGGAAACGGAATTCGGGATCGCCGAAGAGAATCTTCAGGCCAGGATCCGGGGAGATATCCTCATGACCCTTTCCAATAAGTTCGGCTGGTTGGTCCTTACGACGGGCAATAAGAGCGAAGTGGCGGTCGGATATTGCACGCTCTATGGGGATATGACAGGAGGTTTTGCGGTTATCAAGGACGTGCCGAAAACAAAAGTGTATGACTTGGTAAAATTGAGGAATCTTAGGGGAAACATTATCCCTGAAAGCGTCCTTCAAAGGGCTCCTTCCGCGGAACTGAGGCTCAACCAAAAAGACCAGGATAGTTTGCCTCCGTATGGCCGCTTGGATGAAATGATCAAGGAATATATTGAGAAGCATTGGTCGCTTGGGCAGATGGTACGGAAGAATGATGTTGATCTCGTTAAAAAGACTATCCGCATGATTGACCAGAGCGAATACAAAAGGCGGCAGGCCCCTCCGGGAGTGAAAATAACGCCCCGGGCTTTCGGGAAGGACTGGAGGCTTCCGATCACAAATCGGTACAAGGAAGGATAGAAATAAATTGATTGTAACATTTGTAAAAATATGTACAATCAGGGGTCGAATTTAAGATTTTTTTAATTATATAGTTAAGGAGAGGAAAAAATGGGCGATCAAGGGGTTATGGAAAAACAAGAGAGGAAGACAAAACAAAACGCTTACGTGGCGAGGGTTATTGACCTTGTCAAAAAGAGGAATCCTGGGGAGTCGGAATTCCAGCAAGCCGTCACTGAAGTCCTCGAATGCTTGGGGCCGGTGTTAGATGAAAACAAAAAATACGAAGAGGCAGCCATATTGGAACGCATTGTTGAGCCGGAGAGGCAGATGATGTTCCGCGTCCCATGGGTGGATGATAAGGGGAAAGTTCAGGTCAACCGAGGCTACCGTTTTGAATTCAGCAGCGCTATCGGGCCGTATAAAGGCGGATTGCGGTTTCACCCGACGGTCAATCAAAGCATCCTGAAATTCCTCGGCTTTGAGCAAGTTTTCAAGAACTCATTGACGACGCTCCCTATGGGCGGAGCTAAAGGCGGTTCAGATTTCGATCCCAAAGGAAAATCAGATAATGAAGTTATGCGTTTTTGCCAGTCGTTCATGACTGAGCTTCAGCGCTATATCGGGCCTGACACGGACGTGCCTGCCGGCGATATCGGGGTAGGCGGACGCGAGATCGGCTTTTTATTTGGGCAATATAAGCGCATAAGAAATGAATTTACCGGCGTGCTGACGGGGAAGGCCTTGGGGTGGGGCGGTTCTTTGATCCGTCCGGAAGCGACCGGATACGGCGCCGCTTATTTCGCGGAGGAAATGCTCAAGACGCGCAAGGACAGCTTAAAGCGCAAGATCGTTACGGTGTCCGGTTCCGGGAATGTCGCTCAATATACCGTTGAGAAAGTCAACCAATTGGGCGGCAAAGTCGTGACGCTTTCGGACTCGAGCGGCACAGTTTATGACCCTGACGGCATTGATGCCGAGAAACTGGCTTATGTGGATGAGCTGAAAAATGTCCGGCGCGGCCGTATCAAAGAATATGCACAGAGGTTCGGATGCAAGTATATGGAAGGCGAGAAGCCCTGGAGCGTTAAATGCGATTGCGCGTTTCCGAGCGCGACGCAAAATGAGATTGATGGTAATGACGCTAAATTGTTGCTTAAAAACGGATGCTTCGTTGTCAGCGAAGGCGCGAACATGCCGTCAACCCCGGAGGCCATTGATCTTTACCTCGAGAAGAAGATCCTTTACGGCCCCGGCAAAGCGGCCAATGCCGGCGGCGTTGCTGTCTCGGGCCTTGAAATGTCTCAAAATTCCCAGCGTTTGTCGTGGACGCGGGAAGAAGTCGACCAAAGGTTAAAAGGAATAATGATCGCTATTCACACTCAATGCGTCAAAGCGGCTGAAAAATACGGTTGCCCGGGCAACTATGTCATGGGCGCCAATATCGCCGGCTTTGTCAAGGTTGCCGATGCCATGTTAGATCATGGGGTGATCTAATAGTGGAAATTTATAAGTTTTGAAAGTAACCTAAAAGGGACAAGCATAAAGGAGTTGAGTGACACGGTCATTTGACTCCTTTTTGCTTATGAGAAGAAAAAAAGAATGAACGGAATATTTTTGCCAAAAAAACAGGGGCTTTATGATCCCGCCTTTGAGCATGACAGCTGCGGGGTTGGGTTTATCGCGCATATGAAAGGCGCGCAATCCCATGAGATCGTGCGCGATGGCCTGAGGATCCTGGAGAACCTGTCGCACCGGGGGGCGTGCGGCTGCGATCCTCTGACAGGAGACGGGGCAGGGATCCTGATTCAAATGCCCGATGTTTTTCTGCGGAAAGAATGCGCCAGGATCAATATCCAATTGCCGGCGCTCGGGGACTATGCCACAGGGATCGTTTTTCTGCCGGTCAATCCCGCCGACCGCAATACGATTGAACAATGGTTTGAGCAAATTATCCTTGAGGAAGACCAGAAGTTTTTGGGGTGGAGAGACGTTCCTCACGATGAAACGAAGATCGGGAGAGTGGCGCGTTCGGTCATGCCGTCGTTCAAACAGGTCTTTATCCAACGCGGGATCCAGACTCCTCAAGCGGCCTTTGACCGGAAACTGTATGTCATCCGCAAGAGGCTTTACAACACGGTCCAGGAATCGACGCTGAGGGAACGGAATTTTTATTACTTCTGCAGCCTCTCCAGCAAGACTATTGTTTACAAAGGGCAGCTGATGGCCGGGCAGCTGAGCACGTTCTACACCGATCTTGACGATACGGACATGATTTCCGCCATTGCCCTTGTGCATTCCCGTTACAGCACAAACACGTTCCCGACATGGGCACTTGCTCATCCTTACCGGATGATAGCCCATAACGGGGAAATTAATACTTTTAGAGGGAATGTCAACTGGATGCGCGCGCGGGAAATGCAATTTATCTCAGAAGCGTTTGGGGAGGACATTGAGAAGATCCTTCCCATCGTCGAGCCCCATGCGAGCGACTCGGCCACATTCGATAACGCCTTTGAAATGATCGTCCTGTCAGGAAGGTCGATGCCTCACGCGATCATGATGATGATCCCCGAGGTGTGGAACGGGGTGAACGACATGAGTGAAGAGAAAAAGGCGTTCTATGAATACCATTCCTGCCTCATGGAACCGTGGGACGGGCCTGCGTCCATCGCCTTCACGGACGGGCGCTGCGTTGGCGCGGTCTTGGACCGCAACGGGCTTCGGCCGTCGCGTTATCTGATCACCAAAGACGACATTGTCGTCATGGCTTCGGAGGCCGGCGCTTTTCCCATTGACCAATCCCAAGTGGCCGTCAAAGGCCGGTTGCAGCCTGGGAAAATATTTATGGTGGATACGCTGGAGGGAAAGGTTATTGATGATGAGAGGATCAAGCGGGAATGCGCGTCCCGCAAACCTTATGGGCAGTGGCTTAAGGACAATGTGGTGGATGTGAAGGACCTGCCGGCGCCAAAGAAAGTCCATGGCCTTGAGGCGCAGACGCTATACCAGAAACAGAAGACTTTTGGATACACCGTCGAGGACCTAAAGCTTCTTTTAAAACCGATGGCGATTAACGGCATCGAAGCCACGGGCTCGATGGGGGATGATACGCCGCTTGCGGTGTTTTCCCGCCGACCGGAGCTTTTGTTCAGTTATTTCAAGCAGCTCTTTGCTCAGGTCACCAATCCCCCCATCGACTCCATCCGTGAGGAAATGGTCATGGATGAAACGGTGATGCTGGGCGGCGAGCGCAATCTTCTGGATGAAACGCCGGGACATTGCCGCCGCTTAAGGATCCCGCGGCCCATTGTGACGAATGATGAACTCGAGAGGATCCGTTATGTTGACCTGGAAAAACTGAAGGCCACGACCATATCGATTCTTTTTGAGAAGAGCAAAATTACGACACAAGATGTCAAAGGCGCCAGAAAGGCCATGCAGCAAGCCCTGGAGGATATTTTTAAGCGGGCGGATGAGGCCATTGGGGGCGGATACACGATCCTTGTTTTGTCGGATCGAGGCGTCGATGAAGGGCATATCCCGGTACCGTCTTTGCTGGCTTGTTCGGGTCTGCATCATCATTTGATCCGCCGGGGGACGCGGACGAAAGTGAGTTTGGTCGTCGAGACGGGAGAAGCGAGGGAAATGCATCATTTCGCTGTTTTAATCGGCTATGGCGCCAACGCGGTCAATCCGTACCTTGCCTTTGAGACTTTGGAAAACCAGATCAACAAGGGGACTTATCCGGAGCATGTCACTTATGAGCTGGCGCACAAGAATTTCTTTAAGGCGACCAGGAAGGGGCTTTTTAAGATCATCTCCAAGATGGGGATCTCAACGATCCAATCGTATTGCGGGGCGCAGATCTTTGAAGCGGTCGGCCTGGGGAAAAGGGTTGTCGATAAGTATTTTACGGGAACGCCTTCCCGGATCGGCGGCATCGGCCTTGACGTCATTGCCGAAGAGGTCATCCGCCGGCATGATGAGGCGTATGCCTCTATAAATGTTTATGATGAGATCCTCGATGAGGGCGGCGATTACCGCTGGCGCAAAGACGGGGAGTATCATCAACTGAACCCGAAAACGGTGGCCCTTCTGCAGCAGGCGGTGCGCAGCGGGGATTACAAAGTCTTTAAACAATATTCAAAATTGGTCAATGACCAGCAAACCCAATTGTCGAATATCCGCGGGTTGCTGCAGTTTAAGGAGAGAAAGCCTATCCCGATCGAAGAGGTTGAGCCTGCCTCTGAAATCGTTAAGCGGTTTGCGACCGGGGGGATGAGCTACGGTTCGATATCGAAAGAGACGCATGAGACGCTTGCGATCGCCATGAACCGTTTAGGCGGTTTCTCCAACACGGGAGAAGGGGGAGAAGACCCGGAACGTTTTAAAAAAGATCCGAACGGGGATTGGCGGCGGAGCCGCATCAAGCAAGTGGCTCAGGGGCGTTTTGGCGTGACGATCGAGTATTTGGTCAATGCCGATCAACTGCAGATTAAGATGGCGCAGGGCGCGAAACCCGGCGAAGGGGGCCAGTTGCCGGGGCATAAAGTCAGCCGCGAAATCGCGGCGACACGCCACACGACTCCCGGCGTCGTGCTCATTTCTCCGCCGCCGCATCATGACGTCTATTCGATTGAGGATCTGGCGCAACTGATTTTCGACCTTAAAAATGCGAACCCGAAGGCGGATGTCAGCGTTAAGCTTGTTTCGGAGGTCGGCGTGGGGACGATTGCGGCCGGTGTTTCCAAGGGAAAAGCGGACCATCTTTTGATCAGCGGTTGTGAAGGCGGGACAGGAGCATCGCCCCAAACCTCCATCAAGCACGCGGGCCTGCCGATGGAACTAGGCATCGCTGAAACGCAGCAAGTCTTGGTGATGAATGATCTGCGGGGGAGGATCCGCGTTCAGACGGACGGCCAATTAAAGACCGGAAGGGACGTGGTCATTGCCGGAATGCTGGGGGCGGATGAGTTTGGTTTTGGGACGGCAGCCTTGGTCAGCCTGGGATGCGTTCTGTTGCGTAAATGCCATTTAAACACATGTTCGGTCGGGGTCGCGACTCAGGATAAAGAACTGCGCAAGCGTTTTGCCGGACAGCCCGGGCATCTGATCAATTTCTTCACGTTTATCGCGGAGGAAGTCCGGGAGATTATGGCTGAATTGGGTTTCCGGAAATTCGAGGATTTGATCGGGCGCGTTAATTTGCTTGAACCCAGGGAAGCGATCGATCACTGGAAGGCCAAGGGCGTTGACCTGACGAACATCCTCCATAGGGCGGACGTCCCTAAAGATACGGCCATACACCATGTCGGGAAACAGGACCATGATCTGGAAAATGTGCTGGATGCGCGCTTGATCGAGAGCTGCGAAGACGCGATTGAAAGCCGCAAGCCGCGGCAATTTGATTGCAAGATCAAGAACACGAACCGCGCCGTCGGGACGATGTTAAGCAGCGAGATCGTCCGGCGTTACGGCCTTGCCGGCTTGCCTGAGAACACGGTCCGGATTAAATTTATCGGATCGGCCGGCCAAAGCTTCGGGGCGTTCCTGGCAAGGGGCGTGACCTTTACTCTTGCCGGCGACGCGAACGATTATGTCGGCAAAGGGCTGTCCGGAGGAAGGATCATTGTCCGGCCTTCCCGTAAAGCGACGTTTGTCCCGGAGGAAAATATTTTGGTCGGCAATGTCGTTCTTTACGGGGCCATTTTGGGTGAGGCCTATTTTAAGGGAGTTGCCGGCGAACGGTTCTGCGTCCGTAACAGCGGCGCCAATGCGGTCGTTGAGGGAGTCGGCGATCACGGGTGTGAGTATATGACGGGCGGGCGCGTCGTGGTTTTAGGAAAGACCGGACGGAACTTTGCGGCCGGCATGAGCGGAGGCATTGCCTATGTCTGGGATGTCGACGGGAAATTCAGGGACCGATGCAACATGGAAATGGTGGAATTGTTCCCCGTTGAAGCCCGCAGAGATGTTGATGAACTTCGGGAACTTGTCGAAAACCATCACAGGTATGCCGAAAGCGATGTGGCCAAACGGATCTTAGATGACTGGGAGAATGTCTTGCCGCAGTTCGTTAAGGTTTATCCGAGCGATTACCGAAAGATTGTCGAAGGGATCAAAGGGGGCAAGCCAGGCAAAGATTTGCCTAATGAGGCCGACCTGGTTTCGGAAACAATTGTAGCGGATGGGAATTAAAGTGAGAAGTAATCTGAGTTAACGAGTTACGAGTTAACGAGTTTTAAGTTTAAAAATTCAACTCGCCAACTCGTAACTGGCCAACTGGTTAACTTAAGCCAGTATCTTTCTGATTTCTTGCTTTTCGGAGAAATAAAAAATGGGTGACGTTACCGGTTTCATGAAATATGAAAGGAAAGATTTTCAGAAGCAGCCTGTTGGCGAGCGGCTGAAACATTGGAAGGAATTTACCCTGGAAATGCCGGAAGCAGCTATTAAAACCCAAGGGGCCCGCTGCATGGATTGCGGCCTCCCGTTCTGTCAGGACGGGTGCCCGATTTCGAATATCATCCCCGACTGGAATGACTTTGTTTTTCGCGGCCTTTGGGAAAAGAGCCTCGAACGGCTTTGGAAGACCAATAATTTCCCTGAATTCACGGGGCGCGTTTGCCCTGCGCCTTGCGAAGATTCCTGCGTTCTTGGGATCAATACCCCGCCGGTAACCATCAAGAACATAGAAGTATCTATCATCGAAAAGGCTTATAGGGAAGGTTGGGTCAAACCGTTGCCGCCGAAGGTCAGGACGGGCAAGACCGTTGCCGTTATAGGATCAGGCCCGGCGGGGCTCGCGTGCGCCGATCAGTTGAATAAAGCGGGCCACACCGTAACGGTCTTTGAGAAAAATGAAGTCCTTGGAGGTTTATTGTCCTTAGGGATTCCCGACTTTAAATTAGAGAAGAATGTTGTTGAGCGCCGTTTAAAGGTTATGGAGCAGGAAGGGGTCAAGTTTAAGACGAAGGCCCATGTCGGCATCGATATTCCCGTCAGTGAATTGCAGAAAAAATTCGGTGCAATTGTCCTTTGCGGCGGCGCTGAGCAGCCAAGAGACTTGCCTGTCGAAGGGCGGGATTTGAAAGGCGTTTACTTCGCGATGGAATTCTTGACCCAGCAGAACCGGGTCAATCAAGGCAAGAAAATGAACCCGGATGAAAGGATTTCCGCAGAGGGAAAGAATGTTGTTATTTTAGGCGGCGGGGATACGGGATCAGATTGTGTCGGGACATCCAACCGCCAAGGGGCGAAGTCAGTCAAACAATTTGAATTATTGCCGCGGCCGCCGAAGGCGCGAGGGCCCCATAACCCTTGGCCGCAATGGGCGATCATCGAGAGGACATCGACGTCGCATGAAGAAGGCGTTGAACGGGATTACTGTATCATGACCAAGAAGTTCAGCGGCCAGAACGGGATCCTTAAGAAACTCCATGCGGTTCGATTAGAGTTCGGGGGCCCTGATCCGGAAACAGGCCGGCGGGCCATGAAAGAAATCCCGGGTTCCGAATTCGAGGTTGACACGGATTTGGTCCTATTGGCGATGGGGTTTCTTGGGCCGGTTAAGAATAACTTGATCAAAGAGTTGAACATTGAACTGGATGCCCGCGGCAATGTCAAGGCGGATGGGAATAAGATGACGAACGTCGCGGGAATTTTCACGGCGGGAGACATGGCCCGTGGGCAATCCCTGGTCGTCTGGGCGATCCATGAGGGGAGAGCGGCCGCTAAAGGAGTTCATAAATATTTAAAGGCTTGCGACAGTTTAAAGAAGTAACCATTGAAGAAAGGAGGTTATTGTCATAGAATCAAACTGGTATGAAGCGTAAAACCAGAAAGCCGTTTTCAGTTTGGGAAACCGACCGTAGATGCCGGAAAACGAGAACACAATAAGACCGCTGGATATTGCCGAGTCATTCGAGTTTTCTTACAGCCGAAAACAGAAAATCATTGTTTCCCTGCTGGCCATTCTTCTTGCAACATTTCTATCCTACCTTCCGACTTTAAAGAATAATTTTATATTTCTTGATGACGATTCGCACCTGTTGGATAATTCCGCTGTCCGCGTCCTTGATGCGGCGCACATCAAGCAGATGTTCACGACGACTGTCAGCGATGTTTATGTCCCCCTGACTTTCCTGACATTTGCCGTCGAACACCGCTTCTTTAAATATTCTCCTTTTATTTATCATCTGGACAACCTTCTTCTGCATTTGGCGGTAACGTCCTTGGTATTTGCTTTTGCGCTTCAGGCCGGCCTCCCCTTAAGGGCGGCGTTCATCGCGGGGTTGATCTTTGGGATCCATCCCATGCACGTCGAGTCTGTTTCGTGGGTCACGGAACGCAAAGATGTCCTGTATTCATTTTTTTATATGGGCGCCTTGTGTTTCTATTGGAAATACCTGACAGACAAAAAGGTTGCGTCTTATGCGGCAACCATCATTTTGGGTCTATTAAGCATTCTTTCCAAGCCGATGGCGTTAAGCCTTCCGCTTGTTCTGTTTGCCTGTGACTGGCTGAAGAGAAGGGCGTTTGACCGGAAGATGATTTTGGATAAAATCCCGCATTTTGCATATGTGGTATCGATTGCCTGGATAACGTATTCTTTAAACGCGCGTATCCCCGGGGAGAACATCCAGTCCGGGGCAATCATATGGATTTATACGTTCGTCTTTTATATCCGCCAGTTCCTTTTTCCCTTTATATTGGTCCCGATGTATGCGCTTCCACAGCCTATTGTTTTGATGAACATTCATTACGCCGGCTCAGCCGCTCTGTTTTTGCTCATTGGCGGATTTCTTTGGCGGATGCGCCGGCACCGTTGGGTCATCTTTGCGGCCCTTTATTATTTCCTGTCCATTTTTTTCTTATTACGCTATGACAATGCGGTCGACAAGAATATCGTGGCCGACCGCTTCATGTATCTTCCTTGCCTGGGGATCTGTTTTTTGCTTGGGTATGGCATGGACAGATTGCTTCAGATAGTAAAAGAAAAGACAAAGATTTTGGAAGGGATACTCATCGCTTGTCTCATTCTTGCCGCCGGGTGGCTGGGTTTTAAAACGTTTCAACAAACGCAGGTATGGCGGGCCAGCATCCCGTTCTGGAGCTATGTCCTGAAATATTATCCCGATAACGCGATGGCTTTCGGGAACCGGGGGGAGGCCTACAAAGACCAAAAGGAGTATGAACTGGCCATGGCGGACTTTAACGCGTCGATCAAAGCGGACCCAGGATATGCCGAAAGTTATAACAGCCGGGGACAGATGCACGGGATGATGGGCAACACGCAAGCCGCATTGGAAGATTTTAAAAAAGTGATCGAATTAAGGCCGAACTTTGATGAGGCGTATAACAATATCGGGATTATTTATTCGATGCAGAACAAGCCTGAAGAGGCGGTCCGGTATTTTGAGAAAGCCGCGGACATAGACCCCTTGAATGAACAGGCGCAGTACAACACAGGCGATTATTATTACACAAAAGGGGATTTTGACAAAGCCTTTGACCATTTCCAGAAAGTGATTGCCATGAACCCGGCGTCGGCGATCGCTTACAATAAACGGGGGTTGATTTACGGGATCAGAAAAGAATACGATTTGTCGATTAAAGATCTAAACCGTGCGTTGGCGCTTGAGCCTAATAACGGCGAATTCCACAAGAACAAAGGAGTTGTCCTTGAGCATAATAAAATGCTTCAAGAAGCGGTGGAAAGCCAAACGAAAGCCATCGAGATCAATCCGAAATACGCGGATGCCTATTGTTTCCGAGGCAATGCTTATGCCCAGATGGGAAGGTATGGCGAGGCGGCCAAGGATTTTGAGGCGGCGCTTAAGATCGACCCGGACCATTGGAGGGCCAAACAGGGCCAGAATGCATTAATCGAAATTTTGACGGGACAAAGAAACAAGCCCAATCCCGACGTCAAGGGAATCATAACGGAAGAACAAATGAAACAGCAAAGAATCCTTGATGCGGAAAAGAAATTGGAAATGATAAACCCGACAACAGAGGGGGAAAATGAATAATCAATATATTCTTGCTCTTGACCAGGGGACGACCGGTTCAAGGGCCTTTTTGTTCGATCAAAAGGGAAGTATTGTTGCAAGCGACTACGAGGAATTTAAGCAGTATTTCCCCAAACCCGGATGGGTTGAGCATGATGCCGAGGAAATTTGGAGATCCTGCGTCAATGTCATCAGAGGGGCCCTGAAGAAATCCGGGATTTCTTCAAGAAGAATTGCGGCCATTGGGATTACCAACCAAAGGGAAACAACTGTTTTGTGGGACAGGAAAACGGGCAAGCCGGCCGCGCGCGCGATCGTCTGGCAGTGCCGCCGCACCGCCGATATATGTAGGGGCGTAATGCATTACGCCCCTACATTCAGGAGGAAAACAGGTTTGGTATTGGACCCTTATTTCTCCGGGACGAAAATCAGATGGCTATTGGATAATGTCCAAGGGCTCAGGGCACGCGCGCGAAAAGGGGATATTTGTTTTGGGACGATCGACAGCTGGCTTATTTGGAAACTGACCGACGGCAGATCCCATGCGACCGACATGACTAATGCTTCGCGCACGCTTATATTTAATATCCGGACGCTTAAGTGGGACAGCCAACTTTTGAAGATCCTCGGCATTCCGCCGTCAGTGCTTCCACGCGTGCAGAACTCGGGTTCTATCTTTGGACATACGGCAAATGTTGCGGGTTTGCCGTCCGGCATCCCGATCGCCTCGGTCCTGGGGGACCAGCAAGCGGCCCTTTACGGGCAGGGATGCTATGATGCCGGGACGGTCAAGAACACTTACGGGACTGGCTGTTTTATTGTCCTGAATACCGGCAAGAAACTGATCCTTTCAAAGAAAGGGTTGCTTTCGACTGTTGCAAGCGACGCGCAAGGCAGGCCCATTTATGCCATGGAAGGATCGATTTTTATTGCGGGCGCGGTCATCCAATGGCTCAGGGACCAATTGGGCATTGTTAAGGAATCATCTGAAACGGAAAAAATGATCGAGGGATTAAAGGATACCGGCGGGGTTTATTTTGTCCCGGCCTTCACGGGTCTTGGTGCGCCGTATTGGAATCCCCAGGCGCGCGGGATGATTTGCGGATTGACGCGAGGGGCAGGCAAGGGGCATATCACGCGCGCGGCGCTTGAATCGATCGCTTACCAGACAAAGGATGTGTTCGACATCATGAAAAAAGAATTTCCTGTAAGGGCGGCCGGCCGGTCGCCCCTACGCGTTGACGGCGGGGCGTGCCGCAACAATTTCCTGATGCAGTTTCAGGCGGATATCCTCGGATGCAATATTATCCGGCCGAAGATCATTGAATCGACGGCCTTTGGCGCCGCGCAGTTGGCCGGTGTCACCATCGGGCTATGGAAGGGCAAAAAGGAATTAAACACATTGCATAAGACTGGGCGCATATTTAAGCCTCAAATGAAAAATAAAAGGCGGAAAGAACTTTATCAGGGCTGGATAAAGGCGGTCCGTCAAGCTCAAGCGAACGGATAGTTTTCCATGAATAGGGATATCCAAAGGTTCAAACAGTATCAATACGATGTTTTGATCGTCGGCGGTGGGATTAACGGCGCGGCGATCGCCCACATGTCGGCGCTGAACGGCCTTAAGGTTGCTCTTCTGGAGAAAGGGGATTTCGCGAGCGGAACATCCAGCAAATCCACGAAACTGATCCACGGGGGGTTGCGCTATTTGGAAAACCTGGAGCTCGGCCTTGTCCGTGAATCTTTAAGGGAGCGGGCTGTTCAGTTAAAGAGCGCGCCTCATTTGGTCCATCCGTTAAAGTTCATTATTCCTGTCTACGATTCTGACAAAAGGCCGCTGTGGATGATGAAACTCGGTGTCGGGTTATATGATCTCTTAAGCGGCAAATATGTGATTGAAAGGCACCGGGCATTGGGCGCCGATGAGATTTGCCGGCTCATCCCCGGCATCAAGCGCCAGGGCCTTCTCGGCGGGATTATGTACACGGATGCCCAGATGAATGACGCGCGGCTGTGTTTGGAGAACGTCCTTAGCGCTGCTGAGAAAGGGGCCCATGTTGCCAATTATGCGAAAGTGAATTCGTTTATCCGGGAAGACGGAAAGACCGTGGGAGCGCACGCGCGCGATGAATTGACCCAAAAACCTTTTGAGGTCAGGGCCCGGAAGATCGTTTGCGCCGTCGGGCCATGGACAAATCTTCTTATGAAGGATGAACGAGGCCTTTCGCCTTCGCCGGTCCGTCCGACGAAAGGGATCCATATCATATGCAAAGGGCGCGTTTGCGAACATGCCGTTTTAATCTCCACCCAAAAGGATCAGCGCGTATTTTTCATCATCCCGTGGATGGGGAATTCGTTAATCGGGACAACGGATACGGATTTCGCGGGAGATCCCGATCATGTCAAAGTCGAGCAGGAGGATATCGATTACCTTATTGCGGAGGCAAAACGTGTCTTTCCCGACGCCAATTTTAATCAGGATCAGATCATGGCGTCTTTTGCGGGCTTAAGGCCGCTTATCAGTGAACCGGGGGCGCCGGCACGCGTCTCAAGAAAACATGTTATTAAGCAATCATACTCAGGGCTCATTTATGTGATGGGAGGGAAATATACCACTTACCGGAAGATCGCGGAAGATGTCCTGCGCAGGCTGACCGATCAGCCTCTTGTCAATACGAGGGAGAGTTTCCCGGTGTATGGGAGCGGGAGCCTGCGGGAAGATGTGAACGCCTTAGGGCAAGAGTATCAAATAGATCCGGTCATTATTCGAGGCCTGGTGGATTTTTATGGCATACGGGTTCGGGACATTTTAAATCTCACCAAAACCCAACCTGCGTTAAAAGCACCGATTTGCTCCTGCTGTTCTGTCATCTTGGCACAAATCGTTTACGCGATTGAGACCGAAATGGCGCGGACGGTCGATGACGTGGCGACGCGCCGGCTGTTGATCGGATATCAGAGTTGCGCGACAGGAGAATGCCGAAGAACGATCCGTTCGGCATTGGCAAAAGCGGGGCACTAATAGGAATCTCTACTACAATAGTTCTATTTGAATGCGGATCAATCCTTCCTCTAAGGATGCGATCCTTGAGAAGGCGTATTTGGTCAGGTCAATGATGCGGCCGGTTTCAACGAGACGCCTGTGCGGGCCGCGGTCATTGACACGGACGATCACAAATTTTCCGTTTTCCAGATTGGTTACTCTGACCAATTGATTAAAGGGAACATCCCACATGGCTGCCGTCAGCCCGCTATCATCGAAAACCTCATGGTTGGCTGTGTATAGATTAATTCCGGGATCTTGCCGTGAATACCATGATGCTTGGCCTGTTTGAATAACTGGGTCAGAAGACCTAAGGTAAACAATCTGTGAATATTCTGCGTATATGTTCCCTTGATGAAGAAGGATGGCGAAAGTTAGAAGCACTGGAAGGACGAAGGCTTTTTTTCTCATGGCTGTCTCCACGAAAAAAGATAACACATCCCATCAAGGGGGCAAGGGAACGGGTCAAATCCAAAAATGATGTAACTTGTTGAAAACAAGAAATTTGAACAGGAACAAACAAAAATCTTCAAATTCGATAACGCAATTTTCCCGGAAAACGTTTTCTTTTTTAAGAAGGGGCGACAGGCCGGCCGCCCCTACTAATGAAAATACTGGGGGTGTTTTCGTTATTTCTTGACAAAAAATGGCGCGATGATATAGTTATCCAGGCTGCGCGAGTGCAGTCCCGCCAAAGTTTCCTCAAGCGTTTTTTAAATATCTTTTGATGGACAAAGCAATCTTATTTTTAGAGGACGGAGCCAGTTTTTTTGGTCGGCCGCTGTCCACTCACGGAGAGTCTGCGGGCGAAATCGTCTTTAATACGGCAATGACGGGTTATCAAGAAATATTGACCGATCCTTCCTATGCCGGGCAGATCGTGACGATGACCTATCCTCTCATCGGCAATTACGGCGTTAACGAAGAAGATGTCGAGTCAAAGAAGATCCATGTTCAAGGGTTTGTCGTCAAGGAATTCTGCCGGAAGCACTCCAATTACCGCGCCACCAAAAGCCTGATCGATTACCTGGATGGAAACCGTATTATCGCCATCGAAGGGATAGACACGCGCGCGCTGACCCGCCATCTGAGGCTTCAAGGCGCGATGAAAGCGATCATTTCGACCGAAGATTTCAACCCCGCCAGCCTGTCCAAAAAGCTCGAAAGCGTCCCTTCCATGGAGGGCAGCGATTGGGTCTCGAAAGTGACCACGGAAAAGAAATATATTTGGGATCGTGATGGCCAGCAGAACGCGAAATACAAGGTCGCGGCCATCGATTGCGGGATCAAATTCAATATCCTCCGGATCCTGACGCGGTTAGGTTGTCAAGTGCATGTCTTCCCGGCAACGGCATCTGCCGAAGAGATCAGGGCCATTAATCCCGACGGGCTATTTATCTCGAATGGGCCAGGAGATCCCGCGGGCGTTCCTTATGTGGTGGAAACGGTCAAACAATTTCTTGGGAAGGTCCCCGTCTTCGGGATCTGCCTCGGCCATCAGATCCTCGGCCTGGCCCTTAATGGAAAGACGTATAAATTGAAATTCGGCCACCATGGGGCAAACCATCCGACAAAGGATTCGATCAATGAGCGCATAGGCATCACTTCTCAAAATCACGGATTTTGCGTCGATATCAAAAGCCTGAACAAGGATGATATTGAGTTAGTCAATGTCAATCTTAATGACCAGACCCTTGAAGGGATAAAACACAGGAATTGGCCGGTGTTCTCGTTCCAACACCATCCGGAGGCCTCGCCGGGCCCGCATGATGCGCAGTATTTGTTTGATTATTTTATTGGGATGATGGATAAAAATAAAAAATGAAAATGTAGGGGCAGGCCTTGTGCCTGCCCAATGACTGAAATGGGCGCCCGCAAGGGGCGCCCCTACAGCGTGATATTATGCCGCGACGTAATGATATCAAAAAGATTCTCCTTATCGGCGCCGGCCCGATCGTGATCGGCCAAGGCTGCGAGTTCGACTATTCAGGCACTCAGGCCTGCAAGGCCCTGAAGGAAGAAGGCTATGAGCTTGTCCTTGCCAATTCCAATCCGGCGACGATCATGACAGACCCGGAATTCTCGGATCATACGTATATTGAACCGCTTACCCCGGAATTTATCGAATATATTATCAAGAAGGAACGGCCGTGCGCCATTCTCCCGACCCTAGGCGGTCAAACAGCCCTGAATATCGCTATGAAGCTTTGTGAGAACGGTGTTTTGGAAAAATATAACGTCAAGATGATCGGCGCGGATTACGATGTGATTAAAAAAGCCGAAGACAGGGAGTGCTTCAAAAAGGCTATTTTAAAACTCGGGCTGGAAGTCCCTAACAGCGTTTTTGCTTATAGCCTTGAGGAGGCCAAAGCAGCCTCGGAGAAGATCGGCTTTCCGGTGATCATCCGGCCGAGTTTTACCCTCGGGGGGACCGGAGGCGGGGTCGCGCATAATATGGAAGAGCTCGAGAAGGTCGCGGCCTTGGGAATCGAAAGCAGCATCATTAGCGAGATCATTGTCGAAGAATCGATTATCGGATGGAAAGAGTATGAGCTTGAAGTGATGCGCGATCATAAGGACAACGTCGTGATTGTGTGCTCGATCGAGAATTTTGACGCGATGGGGGTGCATACCGGGGACAGTATTACGGTCGCCCCGGCCCAGACATTAACGGACCGCGAGTATCAATCCATGCGCGATGCCGCCCTGGCGATCATCCGCGAGATCGGCGTTGAGACGGGCGGCTCGAACATCCAGTTTGCCGTTCATCCCAAGGACGGGAGGATGGTCGTGATAGAAATGAATCCCCGCGTTTCGCGCAGTTCGGCTTTGGCCAGCAAGGCGACGGGATTCCCCATCGCGAAGTTCGCGGCGAAATTAGCGGTTGGATATTCGTTGGATGAGATTGAAAACGATATCACCAAAGAAACGCCGGCTTCTTTTGAACCGACGATGGATTATTGCGTGGTCAAAATACCCCGTTTTACGTTCGAAAAATTTCCCGAAGCGCTGGAAACCCTGGGGATACAAATGAAATCCGTGGGGGAGACGATGGCCATTGGCAGGACGTTCAAGGAAGCGCTCCAGAAAGGGTTACGCGGCCTTGAGATCGGCCACAGCGGGCTGGACAACAAATTGAATTTTAAGGAAATCCCTGATGAAAAAATTAAGTGGCGTTTGGAGGAACCGAATGCCTCGAGGATTTTTTATATTAAATACGCCATGCAGAAAGGCTGGCCTGTCGAACGCATCGCAGAGGCGACAAAGATTGATGTGTGGTTTCTTGCCCAGATTGCGCAGATCATCGGGCTGGAAAAAGAGCTTATGAACACATTTTCCGATAAAGGAGAGATCCCTGACGAGCTTTTACGCAAGGCCAAGGAATACGGGTTTAGCGATGCCCAGCTGGCGCAGATCATGGGCATCACGGAGGCGGAAGTGCGGACTTTGCGCAAGGCAAAAAATATCGTGGCGACGTTCAAACTGGTGGACACCTGCGCGGCTGAGTTCGAGGCCTATACGCCTTATTTCTATTCGACTTACGAAACGGAAGATGAGGCCGCCTTGCAGATTGAAAAGCTGGTTAAAAAAAGCGGTTTGCGTAAGAAGAGGATCATGATCTTAGGCGGCGGGCCCAACCGCATCGGGCAGGGAATAGAATTTGACTACTGTTGCTGCCACGCGTCCTTTGCTTTAAAGGAGATGGGATATGATACGATCATGGTCAATTCGAACCCGGAAACCGTATCGACGGATTATGACATCTCCGACCGGCTGTATTTCGAGCCGCTGACCTTTGAAGATGTGATGAATATCGTTGATGTCGAAAAACCGGACGGCATGATCGTCCAATTCGGAGGGCAGACGCCGCTGAATCTGGCGCAGCGGCTTCAGGAAGCGGGCGTTCCTATCATTGGGACGACGGTCGCTTCTATTGAGCTGGCGGAAAACCGGGAGAAATTCGCGAAACTGATCACGAAATTAAAGATCCTGCAGCCGGCCAACGGCTCTGCGGTGACGACCAAAGATGCCGTCAAGATCGCCGAAAAAATTGGGTATCCGGTCCTCGCGCGGCCTTCTTATGTTCTCGGCGGGCGGGCGATGAAGATCGTTTACGACCAGGAAAGCCTCCTGCGTTTTATGGAAGAGGCCAAGGAGGTCTCCAGCGGTAAACCGGTCCTGATTGATAAATTCATCAATGACGCAATTGAGGTCGACGTCGACGCCGTTTGCGACGGGAAAGAGACTTTTGTCGCCGGCATTATGGAGCATATCGAGAATGCCGGCATCCATTCGGGGGATTCAGCATGCGCGCTGCCTCCGCCGACGATCAGTGAAACGATCATGGAACAGATCAAGGACGACACGTGCCGGATTGCCAAGGCGCTGCACGTTGTTGGGTTGATGAACATTCAATTTGCTATTCAGGGGTCAAAGATATATATTCTAGAGGTGAACCCCCGGGCTTCCCGCACGGTCCCGTTTGTCAGTAAGGCAACGGGGATCCCCCTGGCGAAAATCGCGGCCCAGATCATGGCCGGAAGAACGTTGAAAGAATTCGGTCTTTCTTACGAACATATTGAGAAGTTGCGGCATATTTCCGTTAAGGAATCCGTCTTGCCCTTCTCAAAATTCTCCGGCGTGGACATTGTCCTGGGGCCGGAGATGAAATCAACCGGGGAGGTCATGGGGATCGGCGCGACCGTCGGCGAGGCGTTTGCCAAATCGCAAACGAGCGCCAGCCAGCAACTGCCGGTTACGGGGAAAGTGTTTGTCAGTGTCAGGGACGAGGATAAACGGGAAGTCATGTTCATAGCAAAAAGATTACAGGATATGGGATTTTCTCTGGTCTCCACCAGGGGGACGGCAAAAGTCCTTAAAGCGCATGGCGTCAAGGTCGAGGAAGTCGGGCGCTATGAACAGGGGAAAGGCGATATGCTAAACCTCATGACGCTCATTAAGAGAAACGAGATTGCGATGATCATCAATACGCCATCGGGAGAAAGCAGCCAGTATGATATGCGCTCCATCCGGGGGGCGGCGATCCTTCATAATGTCCCTTGCATCACGACATTGCAGGGCGCGCGGGAAGCGGTCAACGGGATTGAGACAATCAAGGCCAAGAAATTCAGTGTTCAATCTTTACAAAAATGGTATATGGCTGGGAGGGACAGGTAATGTGCGGCATTATAGGCGTTTCTAACCACAAGGAAGCGGCCAATATTGCTTTTCTGGGGCTCTATGCGCTTCAGCATCGGGGGGAAGAGGCTGCCGGGATCGCGTCCTATGACGGCAAGGATATCCATATCGTGAAAAAACCGGGGCTTGTGGCTGACGCGTTTGACGAGGAATCGCTCAAGGGCCTTAAGGGAAAGGCGGCGATAGGTCATACCCGGTATTCGACGACGGGATCAAGCAACTATAAGAACATCCAGCCGTTTCTCGTCACGCATAGGAAGCGGCCGTTAGCCGTTTCTCACAACGGGAATTTGACGAACACGGAGACGCTTTACGAAAAACTTGAAGAGGACGGGGCGATCTTCCAGACATCGATGGATTCGGAGCTGATCATCCATCTCTTGGCCAAGTCGCGCAACGGGGACATGAAAAAATGGTTCCAGGAAGTTTTGTCCCAGTTGAAGGGGGCGTTTTCGCTCGTGTTTTTGGTGGGAGATATAATTGTGGGGGCACGCGATTGTCAAGGATTCAGGCCGCTGTGCCTGGGGAAGATCGATGACGGCTACATTCTGGCAAGTGAAAGCTGCGCGCTGGATTTGATCCATGCGGAATTTATCCGGGAGATTGAACCCGGCGAAATCATTTTTATCGATAAGAACAAGATAGAGTCAGTCTATTTGGCCGGGAGGGAAAAGGAAAAAAAGGCGTATTGCATCTTTGAAAACGTTTATTTCGCCAGGCCGGACAGCAATATTTTCGGAGAAAGTATTTATCAGGTACGCAAAGGGCTTGGGGCCCAGCTCGCCAAAGAGCATCCGGTCAAAGCGGATTTTGCGATGTCCATTCCGGACTCGGGAAACTACGCGGCTGTCGGATACGCGCAGGAACTCGGCCTGCCTCTTGAGGTCGGCATTATCCGCAACCATTATATCGGCCGGACCTTTATCCAGCCGTCGCAATTTTTAAGGGATTTCAGCGTCAGGGTTAAGCTGAATCCCATAAAAAGCGCGTTAAAAGGCAAAAAAATCGTTGTGATTGAGGATTCCATCGTCCGGGGGACCACGTCCAGGGGGCGCGTCGAGGACCTGAGAAAGGCCGGGGCGAAGGAAATCCATATGCGGATCAGCTGCCCGCCGATCATATCTCCTTGTTTTTACGGGATCGATTTCCCAAGCAAGAAAGAATTGATCGCGGCTTCGAAGTCGGTAAAAGAAATCGCTGATTTTATCAAAGTCGATTCGCTGGAATACTTGAGTTTAAAGGGGATGCTGTCCGTGATGACGGAACACGGCAGTTACTGTGACGCCTGTTACACGGGGAATTATCCGGTGGAAATTCCGAAAAATACGGGTAAATATCTTTTAGAAGGAGCGGGTTAAACATGGAGAAATACATTTTCGTTACAGGCGGGGTTGTTTCGAGTCTGGGCAAGGGGATAGCGGCGGCCTCTATCGGAAAGTTATTGGAAGCGCGCGGGCTGACGACGACCATTATTAAATGCGACCCGTATATTAATGTCGACCCGGGCACGATGAGCCCGTTCCAACACGGTGAGGTTTATGTGACCGATGACGGGGCTGAAGCGGATTTGGACTTAGGGCATTATGAGAGGTTTACCAACGCCCACATCAGCAAGGACAGCAACATCACGACCGGCAAAGTTTATTATAATGTGATTACCAAAGAACGGCGCGGGGACTATTTGGGGAAAACGGTACAGATCATCCCGCATATCACGGATGAGATCAAAAGAGGGATTAAAAAAGTTTCCCATGACGAAGAAGTGGATGTCACGATTGTCGAAATCGGCGGGACCGTCGGTGACATCGAAAGCCTTCCGTTTTTGGAGGCGATCCGCCAATTGCGCTGGGAACTGGGAGAGCATTACGCTTTAAATATTCACGTGACGCTTCTGCCATACATCAAGTCGGCGGGAGAGCAAAAAACGAAACCGACACAGCATAGCGTCGGCCGACTTCGGGAAATTGGGATCACCCCGGATATTTTATTATGCCGCACGGAAAAGCATATCTCAAAGGAGCAACGGGATAAGATCGCGTTGTTTTGCAACGTGGACCGTGAGGCGGTTATCGAGGCCGGGGACGTAAAATATATTTATGAAGTCCCTCTTTCGTTTAAAAAAGAGGGATTAGATGATTTAATTTTAAAAAAATTGAATATTAAGAAAGAAGACAAAGATCTCAACAATTGGAGAGACCTGGTTGTCAACAGGCTGAAGAATCCGGAAAAAGAAGTAAAAGTCTGTGTGGTTGGGAAATATATCGCCCTTCAGGATGCTTATAAGTCGATCTATGAAGCATTAGTCCATGGGGGGATCGCTAATAATGCCAGGGTGAATATTATCAGGGTTGATTCCGAGGACTTGGAAAAGGGAAACGGGGATAAGCATCTTCAGGGGGCCAAGGGGATCCTTATTCCCGGAGGATTCGGGGACCGCGGGATTGAAGGCAAGATCAAAGCTGTCCAGTACGCCAGGGAACAGAAAATCCCGTTTTTTGGCATATGCCTTGGGATGCAGGTGGCGGCCATCGAATTCGCAAGGAATGTGTGTTCTCTAAAAGGCGCTAATTCGACGGAGTTTGACAAGCAGGCGAAAAATCCGGTTATTGCCTTGTTGGAAGAGCAAAAGCGTGTTAAAAATCTAGGTGCGAGCATGCGGTTAGGGGCCTATCCCTGCAAACTCTCAAAACACTCATTGAGTTTCAAGGCTTATAAAAAGGAGAATATCTCCGAACGGCACCGGCATCGGTATGAATTCAATAATGAATACAAAAATCCTTTTGAGAAAAAGGGGATGAATTTTGTGGGGATCAATACTCAGAAGGGGCTTGTTGAAATCATTGAGCTGAAAAATCACCCCTGGTTTGTCGCCTGCCAGTTTCATCCTGAATTCAAATCGAAACCGGACCAGGCGCACCCTCTGTTCAGGGATTTTATAGCAGCGGCTCTGGGGCATTAGTCATAAATTTTTTACTTGAAAGCGCGGGTGGTGGAACTGGTAGACACGCTACTTTGAGGGGGTAGTGGTCGCAAGGCTGTGAGAGTTCAAATCTCTCCCCGCGCATCAGTCTTTGTTCCAGAGATTTTTATTTTAGAGAACAAAGACTGTTATCCCGAGTGACGATCAATCAAG
>JAFGFL010000044.1 GCA_016931055.1 Candidatus Omnitrophota bacterium
GCCTTGGCGCTGGCCTGCGACCGCGAGATCCGCATGAAAAGATTTTACCGCGTCATATTCTTTATTCCGCCGGTCCTTTCCGAGGTGGTGGTCGGCCTGATCTGGAGATGGGTCTTGAATCCCCAGCAACAGGGCGGGGAATATCTGGGGCTTTTGAACCAATTCCTGAACCAAATAGGCCTGACGCATCTGGTGTCCGACTGGCTGTCAAACCCCGATACGGCCCTGGCCTGTATCGCGGTTGTTCACAGCTGGAAAGGTTTCGGGTGGGGGTTTGTCCTGCTGCTCGCCGGGTTGCAAACCATCGACCGTGAGCTCTATGAGGCGGCCAGGGTCGACGGCGCCGGAAGCTGGAAAACATTCACGAACGTGACGGTCCCGATGATGGCCCCTGTTATTTTAGTCGTGGTCATTCTTACGATCCTGGGGTCCATGCAGGTTTTTGTGCTGATCATCGCGATGGGCGGGACATTGGTGGGGACAACAGAAGTCCCGGTGACGCTCATCCTGGAAAACATGACGTATCATAAGGAATACGGCTACGCGTGTTCGATGGGCGTGACGTTCGGATTGATCCTGATTGCGGTATCATTTCTTTTTAAATGGCTTTCGGACAGGGTGAAACAAGCATAACTTCGTATTGCGTATATCGTATTGCGTATTGCGTAAAAAAGGATGTATGGAAAATAAAATAAAAAGTTTTCGGGATTTAGATATTTGGAATAAGGGTATTGAGATAGTAAAAGATGTTTATAAGATAACGGAAAGTTTCCCGAATCACGAAACGTATGGCTTGATCAGTCAGATGCGCAGAGCATCTGTTTCGATGCCATCAAATATAGCAGAAGGGTTTAGACGGTTTCACAATAAGGAATACAAGCAGTATTTATATGTTGTTTTAGGATCTTGTGCAGAACTTGAAACACAAATAACAATATCCAAAGAGCTCGGTTATATTGAGAAGAATATTGAAGGAGAAATTTTTGAAAAGATTGATCATCTTTGCCGGATGACTTCCAATCTTATTAAAAAACTGTAATGATAGCGATTTTTTTATTTAAAAACTGCGGATAACAAATACGCAATACGCAATACGATATACGCAATACGAAGGTATACCAATGAATAGATACAATACAACCAACTTCTTCAAGGGTTTTCTCATCCACCTGTTCCTGATGACAGTCGCGGTGACGTGCCTTTTCCCGCTGTTCTGGATGGTGCGCTCGGCGCTGATGACCAAGGAAACGATTTTTACCGACAACTCCCTGATCCCTGCAGTCATCGAGTTCGGCAATTTCAAAACGGCATGGGTCGAAGGGGACTTTGGGATGTATTTCTTAAACAGCGTTTTCTACACGGCCACGGTGGTCTTCGGCATTGTCCTTATTTCTTCGTTGGCGGCTTACGCGTTTTCGCGCCTGCGGTTCCCGGGAAAAGATATCTTCTTTTACATGTTTATCCTGGCGATGATGATTCCGCTTCCTGGAAGTTTTGTGCCCTTGGTCGTCCTGATGAACAAGCTCCAGCTGGTCAACACGCGCATCGGCTACATCCTCTGCATGATCAACGTCGGATTATCGGTCAGCATCCTTTTGCTAAAAACATTTTTCGATAAGATGTCGCCCGAGCTGGAAGACATGGCGCGCATCGACGGGTGCGGCCGCCTCGGCATCTGGTGGCATATTGCGCTCCCCTTGGCGAGGCCCGCCATCGCGGTCGTGGTCATATTCAATTCGCTCAATGTCTGGAACGAATTCATTTTGGCCAATTTGCTTCTGACGGACGATGCCTTAATGACCCTGCAGACCGGGTTATTTAAATTCCGGGGCCCCAATCTGGCCGACTATCCTGTGCTCATGGCCGGGCTTACCATTTCTGCGGCCCCGATCATCATCATTTACCTTTTTATGCAAAAACATATTATCAAAGGATTATCACCAGGAGCTTTTGTCGGATAATGAAGAAAATACTCATCATGGCTTTTGCCGTTGGCATCATAGGGCTCACGGGGCTTTTGAACCTGGCTTGTTCCATGGAGAAGATTGACGGATCCGTGCGGGATAAATCTGCTGATGAGGAAGAAATGGGGACAGGCGCTTCAGTACCTGCTTCAGTACCGGTCCCTAAAGCACCTGGCCCCGATGCTGTCTCTTCCGAAGAATTGGTCCGCTTATCCTGGGAGGCCTCCAGCAAAAGGGATTTAGAGAGGCTTAATGTATTGGCCGATCAGTGCGTCCGTCTCTACGGCGTTCAAGCGAAGGTCCAGCAAGCGGAACTGGTGGATTTTCCGAAGCGGGGCGAAGAGAAAAATTATCAGGAGCTGAATGATGTCGCCACATGCTTGTTCATCAAGGCTGAAGCGGTGATGAATTCGGGGGAGACCCAAGAAGCGATCAAACAGTTTGAAGGCATCATTAAAGAATACCCGTGGGCCCAGGCGTGGGACCCGCGCGGCTGGTTCTGGTCGGTGGCCGAGAAAAGCCGCGCCAGCATCGATGTCTTAACCGGCAAGGCCGAGGAAGATATCGTGCAAAGGACAGAGAAGGTTGAGCTCATCTTTCCGCAGCTCTTTGAAAAAGGGACAGAGAATATCATCGACTACACGAAGTACGGCGAGTTCCAAAATGTCGGAACGGAAAAATATTTTTACCGTATCCAGGACCCCGACGGCCTCTCCAAAGCAATCGGAGAAGGGATCTACCCCAACACGGGGGCGGTTTATAATAACCCGCGTTATAAAATAGTCAAAGAAGAAGGGCGCCTTGAAGGGGATGAATGGGATTTCCTCCTGACTCCTGATCTGGAAGCGGCGTATTTCAAATGGGTCACGGCATCAGAACCATTGGGCGTGCGGCTTTTTTATTTAGGGACGATCTTTGAAAAATCAGGGATGCTGCATGAGGCCATCCGAGCTTACCACTCGATCATTGTGCACTTTCCCAAGACGGTCGCATGGACGTATTGGCAGACCCCTTGGTATCCCGGGCAGGCGGCCATTGCCAAGATACGGCACATGATCCGTACCCATCCGGAATTGAAGCTCGAAGACAAATGGATGAAGATCGAGGTAAAAAACGGCTATGATAATGACACCAAAAATGATGTGTTTATCGTTTATCCGGGAAAGATCGTCGAGAAGAACGTGATGGATAAGGTCAAAGAAACTTTTGGGCTTGAAGGAAAAGCCGCGCTGGGGAAGATTGTCAAGCGCGTCGGGGAAGGGACGGTGCGGCTCATCCAATACGAAAACGGCCATTGGCAGATGCTGGCG
Organism: Candidatus Omnitrophota bacterium; assembly: GCA_016931055.1. Classification (GTDB taxonomy): domain Bacteria; phylum Omnitrophota; class Gorgyraeia; order Zapsychrales; family Zapsychraceae; genus 2-02-FULL-52-10. The sequence goes on from JAFGFL010000044.1 coordinate 3,275, forward strand.
GATGACAAGCCGTACGTGATCCAAGGGATTACGTACACCCCGACGAAGGTCGGGCAGAGCCCGGATAATGGCACCTTGAAGAATTGGATGAAGGAGGACACAAACGGAAACGGGCGCATCGACGGCCCTTACGATTCGTGGGTTGACGCCAACCGCAACGACCGGCAGGATGAGGATGAGCCCGTTGTCGGTGATTTCCAACTGTTGAAGGAGATGGGGGCGAACACGGTCAGGATCTACCAGGACCCGGATACGATCAACAAAGAGCTTTTGCACGAGTTGTTCCATCAATACGGCATCCGCGTGATCATCGGGGATTTTCTCGGGAAATACGCGATCGGTTCCGGGGCGGATTGGAGCGAAGGAACGGATTATGGGAATCCCGAACACCGTAAAAACATGCTTGAAGCCGTCAAGAAGAAGGTTATGTCGCATAAGGACGAGCCATACACGCTGATGTGGCTTCTGGGCAATGAGAATAATTACGGCGTGGCTTCCAATGCCGATAAAAAACCGGAAGCCTATTTTAAGTTTGTCGATGAAGTGGCCCGGTGGATCAAATCTGTCGACAAGAACCATCCTGTCGCGGTCAGTAATGGCGATACGCTCTTTTTGGATATTTTTGCCAAGAATTGCCCAAACGTCGATATTTTCGCGGCGAATGTGTACCGTGGCGATTACGGGTTCGGTTCCTTTTGGGAACAGGTCCTTGACGCCAGCGGAAGGCCCGCTTTCATCACCGAGTATGGGTGCCCGGCTTATGCGCGGCACTTGACTTATGAGGAAGCTGAACAGGCGCAGGCGGACTATCATAGGGGCAATTGGTCGGACATTGAAGAGAATTTGGCCGGTAATGCCCGCGGGGTCGGGAATGCCCTTGGCGGCATTGTCTTTGAATGGCTGGATGAATGGTGGAAGAACTATGAGCCGTTCTTCCATGACCGCAAATCCGATGCAATTGGGCCTTTTCCCGGAGGATATTATTTTGAGGAATGGTTTGGTCTTGCGGGGCAGGGGAATGGACAAAATAGTCCTTTTTTGCGGCAATTGCGGCAAAGTTACTTCGTTTACAAGGACTTTTGGAACTGATGCGTGTTAAATATTGATGGGGACACCCCCAAATCACACCCCGGGAGTGTGATTTTTAATCACACTCCCGGGGTGTGATACGGTTTCCTGCCAAAGACAAAAATTGGCATTTGTAATAGAAATATTGTATACTAGCAGTAATAATTTCATCTTTAATAGGACATAACAGAAAACAAGGAGGAAAAAAGTTATGAAAAGAAGTATCTTAATAGGGGCTCTTTTGTTGGCTGGCGTAATCTTTGTTCAGCCAACGATAGCGGCGGCATATAACTACGGCGATTTCCGCTCTGAAACGTTGGTTTCGAAGGCATGGGGGGCGCTGGCTGAAGGAGATTTGGAAGCCGTTCTGGCATATACGAATAAGTGCGTCGAACTTTATGCCGAGCAGGCCCAAAAGATGCAAAGCAGCCTTTCAGACTACCCGGAGGGAGATAAAGATGAAATATTTTCCTATTGGGCGCTGAACGATATCGCAACGAGTTTATTTATCCAGGGAGAAGCTTACCGTAAGGCGCAACAGAAACAGGAGGCCTTAGAAGCCTATAAGAAAGTTGCCTCTGATTATAGTTACGGACAGGCTTGGGACACAAACGGCTGGTTCTGGAAGCCGGTTGAAGCGGCTAAAGAAAAGATCGCGATGATCGAGTCCGGTTCCGATCTGGATTTCGGGAACTATTCTTCCTCATTTTTGACATCACAGGCATGGAAGGCGTTACAGGCAGATGATGTCAATAGCGTTATCGTATACACAGACAAGGTCTTAGAGCTCTATGGAAAAGAAGCAAAGACCATGCAAGAATCCATGACCGAATATGCCTGGGAGTCAAAAGGGGACATATTCTCGAAGTGGGCCTTAAATGACGTTGGGACTTCCCTATTTATTAAGGGAGAGGCGCTCAGGAAGGCTGGAGAGAGTAAGAAAGCCCAGGAAGCCTACAAGACATTGGTTGACCAATATTTTTACGCCCAATGCTGGGATCCGAACGGGTGGTTTTGGAAACCCGCTGAAGCCGCGCAACAGGCCTTAGATGATCTTGGTGTGATTTAAACGGAAATTCCGCTGGAGAAAAAATAGTAAACACGCCCTTGATTATTTCGCTTTATTCGTTATAATCAAGGGCGTGTTTTATTAGGGACATGTGATGTGCTGCTAAATAGATTGACTGTTTAAAGTATCCGAATTGGCGCTTAACTTTTTCGATCAAGATATAAATCAAGGGGGATTTATGAAAACGGGTTTAATATCAGTGCTTATTCTTATCTCCGCATTCGCCGGCTGCGGGAAGCCTTGGGAGCAAGCGCAGCCTTTACAAAACAAAGAAGAAGTTTCGGCGCCTCCTGAAACGGTCCCGTCCGCGGACGCATTCAAGCCATTCTATGTTTTTCAGTCCAAAGGGTCCAGGGAAAATCATTATGTCCCTTCGGGGTTTATGCCGAATGGTAACTGTGTTGAGTTTACGGATACCTGGCAGGAAAATTGCCAGACGGGCGGAACATGCCTTAAGATCGTTTATGATGTCGAATGCTCCAGGGGCGATCAAAAATGGGCCGGCATTTACTGGCTGAATCCGGCCAACAATTGGGGCACCCGCAAAGGCGGATATGACCTGCGCGGGGCAAAAAAGCTCACCTTCTGGGCCCGGGGCGAGAAGGGGGGCGAGCAGGTCCAGGAATTTACCGTCGGAGGGATCTCCGGCGATTATCCGGATACGGATACGGCGGTGATCGGCCCGGTCATATTGGGCACGCAATGGCGGCAATATACGATCGACTTAAGAGGCAAGGACCTTTCCTATATCAGCGGCGGCTTTTCATGGACCAGCAGCGAGGAAGTGAACCCGGAAAGCTGCACGTTCTTTCTGGATGACATCCGGTTTGAGTAACACGCTATTCAGAGCCCCATCACACCCCGGGAGTGTGATTTTTATCACACTCCCGGGGTGTGATGGGTGAAGGTGGCCGGATAACCCGGACGCGATACGGCAGATTCCCTCCCCAGATTCAATTTTTAAGTGCAACACAGTTTTCATAAATTGCTGATGGCTCAAGGTATTGTAAACATTTTCTTGGTCGGTTGTTAA
>JAFGFL010000045.1 GCA_016931055.1 Candidatus Omnitrophota bacterium
AAGCCATGTGACGGTCCCGCAAATTAACGGGATGTATGAAGGCGACAGGGCGCGGAAAGAAACTCTTGTGGAATACGGGTTCCGCTTGCCCTCCTGTCTGGATAATCGGCCTTTGATGTTTTCGGAGTTCGTGAATATTATCGGTCAACGCGTCTATGTTTCAGCAACGCCGGGGCCGTTTGAACGCAGGGACGGGGCTCGAAGGATCGTTGAACAGATTATACGTCCGACGGGAATTGTTGACCCGCCCATTGAAGTCAGGCCAACCACCGGTCAAGTCGATGACATTGTCCAAGAAGTTGAAAAACGGGCAAAAAATAATCAGAGGGTTTTGATCACGACATTGACCAAACGTATGTCAGAGGATCTTTCGCAATACCTGGAAGAACGGGGTCTCAGGGTCAAGTATTTGCACTCAGAGATTCAAACGATCGGCCGGACCAAGATTCTAAAAGAATTAAGACAAAAGAAGTTCGATTGCCTTGTTGGGGTTAATCTCCTGCGTGAAGGATTGGATCTCCCGGAAGTAAGCTTGGTGGCGATTCTCGATGCTGATAAACAAGGTTTTTTGCGTTCGCAGACGTCCTTGATCCAAGTTTCCGGCCGGGCCGCCCGTAATATTCATGGTCTTGTGATTATGTATGCGGACAAGGTCAGCGCGGCCATGAAGGCAACGATCCGTGAGTGCGAGCGTCGCCGCAAAATTCAGATTGCCTTCAACAAGGAACACAACATCACTCCGCAGACCATCGAGAAGGCTATCCGCGATGGGATCGAAGAGCAGGATGAAGAAAAAATACAAGACGTGGTTCTTTCAACGGTCGGACAAAGTGAGGAAGAGTACACCTTTTCGAATGTGGTAACCAGACTGGAACGGGAAATGGAATTAGCGGCGAGAAATCTTCAGTTTGAACGGGCGGCAATGATCCGAGATAAGATCAAAGAGATTAAAAACAGTTCTATAAGGTAACGGAAAAGATGATATTAGCTGTTGACATTGGAAATACGGCGGTTTCTCTGGGTGTCATAAAGGGAGAACGAGTTCACAAGGTTTATGCGGTTGAAACTAGGGCTCCGAGAAAGCGGTTGTGTATGGAATTGAAACAAATATTAAAACGCGTCAGGAGCGCTTTCCCCCATATTGAAACGGCTATTATCTGCAGCGTTGTCCCGAAAGTTTTGGGAGTGTGCGAACAAATGATCGGACAATGCCTTGTAATAAAACCGATCGTGGTTGGCAGGGACGTCAAGGTCCCCATGAGAAATAATTATCACAATCCGAGGCAGGTCGGGCAGGATCGCCTGGTTTGTGCGTATGCGGCCAAATGTCTTTATGGGTGGCCGGTTATTATCCTTGATTTTGGGACCGCAACCACCATTGATGTGGTTTCCCATCGCGGAAGTTATGAAGGAGGCCTGATTATTCCCGGGATTCGTTTGTCAGCGGAATCTCTTTTCCAGAATACAGCATTGCTTCCCAGGATCAAAGCGATAAAACAACCACGTTCTTTGGTCGGAAAAGATACGCGTGGAAGCATCTTAAGCGGGCTATTTTTTGGATATGGCGCTATGTGTTGCGGATTAATTGGTCAAATATCGAAGACAATAAAAGGAAAAACAAAGGTGATCGTTACAGGCGGATATACCCAATTAATGAAGAGGTATATTTCAAATAAGATCACAAAGATTGATAGAAATCTTGTTTTCAAAGGAATGCAGCTTTTAATACAAAACACGGCGTTACCTTAGCACTTTCAACATTGGAGTGCTGTTTGTGGATCTAACACCTTCCAAAACGCATGTAGAACTTTCCTAAAGTTTTTTGTTTTGACCTAAAAAAATATCTTGACAAAAAAATATTTTTTGCTAAATTAGCACTCTATCCGGTTAATTGCTAACTGAAGTTGGGTGAAAGGATTTTACAGACATATCGTTTTTAACATAACTTAAGGAGGTGTCGAAGTGAATATTAAACCTTTAGCAGACAGAATTATCGTTAAGCCTTTGGAGGCTTTGGAGAAGACAAAAGGAGGCATTGTCCTGCCAGATACGGCTAAGGAAAAGCCTCAAGAGGGAAAAGTTGTAGCCGTTGGCAGTGGGAAGAAGACAGAAGATGGAAAAGTTGTTGCGTTAGAATTGAAAGTTGGCGATCACATTCTTTACGGCAAGTATAGCGGCACGGAGATTTCAACGAAAGAGGGCGAAGATCTTCTGATCATGAAAGAAGAGGATGTTTTAGCGATCGTAAAATAATAGCATGGCAATTCAAAGATAACGGAGGAGTTATAAAATGGCAAAGCAACTAATTTTTAGTGATGAAGCACGGCGCGCTGTTCTTAAAGGAGTCGAACAGTTGGCGAAAGCCGTGAAGGTTACGTTAGGGCCAAAAGGCCGTAATGTTGTTTTAGATAAAAAATTCGGTTCCCCCACTGTCACAAAAGACGGCGTGACAGTGGCTAAAGAGATTGATCTGGAAGACCCCTATGAGAATATGGGAGCCCAGATGGTCAAGGAAGTCGCTGAAAAGACTTCTGACAACGCCGGTGACGGGACAACGACGGCCACGGTTTTGGCAGAAGCCATTTATCGTGAAGGTTTGAAGAATGTGACAGCTGGCGCGAATCCGATGTCCCTGAAAAGAGGCATTGAGGCGGCTGTTGAGAAAGTCGTTGCGAAGATCGCCGATTTGTCTAAAAAGATCGATTCCAAGAACACGAAAGAAGTCGAGCAGGTAGCGACGATCGCGGCAAACAATGATTCGGTGATCGGCAAGAAGATCGCGGAGGCTTTTGATACGGTCGGAAAAGACGGGGTGATCACGGTCGAAGAATCAAAAACGATCAATACGGAACTGAAAATCGTTGAGGGCATGCAGTTCGATCAAGGATATCTTTCTCCCTATTTCTCAACGGATTTGGAAAAGATGACCTGTGAGTTAGAATCCCCCTTTGTTCTCATCTGCGAAAACAAGATCAATAATATCAAAGATATAGTTCCCTTACTTGAGAAAGTGGCCAAATCCGGCAATCCTCTTCTTATCATCAGTGAGGATGTGGAGGGTGAAGCCCTGGCGACATTAGTCGTTAATAATATGCGTAAGACCTTGTCTTGCGCGGCGGTCAAGGCCCCTGGTTACGGGGACCGGAGAAAAGCGATGCTTGAGGATATCGCGATTTTGACCGGTGGAAAAGCGATCACGTCTGACTTAGGACTCAAACTTGAAAATATTGACCTCCAGGATTTAGGCCGCGCGAAGAAGGTCAAGATTGACAAGGAAACAACGACGATTGTCGAAGGAGCGGGCAAGACGGTTGATATCAACAAGCGTATCAACCAGATTAAGAACCAGATTGACACAACCGACTCCTCATACGACAAAGAAAAACTTCAGGAACGCTTAGCCAAGATATCTGGCGGCGTCGCGATCATCAATGTCGGGGCAGCGACGGAAACAGAAATGAAGGAAAAGAAAGCCCGCGTTGAAGATGCCCTTCATGCAACGCGAGCAGCCGTTGAGGAAGGGATTGTTCCCGGCGGCGGGGTCGCTCTTTTAAGAACGATCGATGTCCTTTCAAGTTTAAAATTAAAGGGGGACGAGAAAACAGGCGTTGACATTGTTCAACTAGCCGTTGAGTCCCCTGTCCGTCAACTCTGTGCCAACGCTGGTCTTGAGGGATCGGTTATTGTCGATCGTCTCAAAAGAGAGAAACAAAATGTGGGATATGACATCAACAAAGACGAATATGTCGATATGTTGGAATCCGGTGTTATTGATCCGGCAAAGGTAACACGCACAGCCCTGCAAAATGCTGCCAGTATTGCAGCTTTACTGTTGACAACGGAAGCGTTGATCACTGATGTTCCTGAGAAGGACAAAGGGCAGGGCATGCCTGGTGGCATGCCTGGCGGCGGTATGGGCGGAATGATGTGAGCCTCCCATGTTTTAGACTCGGGGGCTCATCCTGAGACCCGATAGGGTCGAAGGATCTTTGATGGGGCAAGAATCTCTGATTCTTGCCCCTTTTTATTTACTATTGACAATTAATAGTGAAATGACTATATTATAGCTTTACTTTGCATGTTCGTATCAATTTTAACGTTAGTGAATACTGGCGAGCCTTTTGCAAACGGTCCCAAAGCTTATTAAAAACAATTAGTTACAACCAATAGAAGGAGAACGCTTTATGGCAGAATGGATTGGCATTGACCGTAGGGCAAGGCGTTGTTACGGCTTTGATGAGGTTTCGCTAGTTCCTGGGATGACAACGATTAATCCTAATGAAGTTGATACAAATTGTGAAATTGCAGGCATTAAGGTTAAAGTCCCGATATTAGCAGCGGCCATGGATGGTGTTGTTGATGTTAAATTTGCCATTGAAATGGGAAAGTTAGGCGGTATCGCTGTCCTGAATCTGGATGGGGTCCAAACGCGTTATGCGGACCCTGGAGAAATATTAAAAGAAATCGCTGAGGCCGAGCCGGATAAAGCTACAGGACTCCTTCAAAAATTATATCAGCCAAAGGTAAAAGATTCGCTTATTAGCAGGCGCATCAAACAAATCAAAAAGGCAAAAGTTCCTGCCGTCGTTAGCTGCATTCCCCAAAATGCTGAAAAGTTCTCTAAAATTGCTGCTGAAGCGGGAGCGGATTGTTTTATTATCCAATCGCAGGTGTCCTCACCGAAACACATTTCGACAGAATACAAAGTGTGTGATTATGAGAAGTTATGCAAGAGCAGTAAAATTCCGATTGCTATTGGGAATGCGGTGACCTATAAAATGGCCTTTGAATTGATGGAGTTGGGAGCAAGTTCTGTCTTGATTGGGGTCGGGCCAGGAGCGGCATGCACGACACGCGGTGTTCTTGGGATTGGGGTCCCTCAAATCACGGCAACCGTTGATTCCGCTGCGGCACGCGATCATTTTTATAAAAAAACAGGGAAATATGTGCCGATCATTACGGATGGGGGAATGCGTCAAGGTGGAGAAATATGCAAAGCTTTTGCGGCGGGCGCCGATGCCGTTATGGTGGGAAGCGCCTTTGCCAGATCCAAGGAAGCCCCAGGTTGCGGTTATCATTGGGGAATGGCCACATCCCATTCGAACCTGCCCCGCGGAACGCGTATCAGGGTTGGGACAACAGGAACGCTTAAAGAAATCTTATTTGGTCCGGCGCGCGTCGATGACGGCTCCCAAAATTTGATCGGCGCTCTTAAGACATCTATGGGGGCTTTGGGTGTTTACAATATCAAAGAGATGCAATATGTAGAAATGATCATTGCCCCATCCATACAAACAGAAGGGAAGGTTTTTCAAGTCAGCCAGCGTATTGGAATGGGCAAGTGAGCAATGGCGGTGTTGAGGTTTTAATGTTTAAGGAATAAGGAATTCTCATGGCAAAAAAATCTAAAGGTTCAAAGAAAAAGACGACAAAGAAGAAAGTTTTTAAAAAAGTTAAAAGAGCGAAGAAGAAAAAAATAACACATAAGATTTCCAGAGGCTTAAAAACAAGGTTCAAGGTCAATCCCAAAAAACGTCTCGGGCGGCTGCCAAAGTTAAAAAAAGTCCGTAGCCGCATTGCCGCGTCCATCAAGATCCGAAAAATCCGCAGTAAAGATGTGATCATTATTCTTGATTTCGGTTCCCAATACACACAGCTTATTGCCCGCCGGATCAGGGAAAATAAGGTTTATAGCCGGATTGTCCCTTTCAATATCTCTGCGGATCAAATTCGCGAAATAAAACCGAAGGGCATCATCCTGTCAGGCGGCCCATTGAGTGTTTATGACAAAGGCGCGCCGATGCCCTTTAAAGACATATTTAAATTGAATATCCCGATCCTCGGGATTTGTTACGGGATGCAGGTCATTAATCACATCTTTGAAGGTAAAGTGCAGGGCAGCCAGGAACGCGAATACGGGCGCGCCGAGCTGTTCATTGATAATAATCGAGACCTGTTTTCCAACATGCCGTCGAATATCACTTGCTGGATGAGCCATGGCGATGAGATTAAAGCCCTTCCCAGAGGGTTTATTAAACTTGCCCATACGCTGAATGCCTCGATGGCTTCTTTTGCGAATCGTCCCAAGAAAATCTACGGCGTGCAGTTCCATCCCGAAGTTGTCCATACGCAGAGAGGGACGCAGATATTAACGAATTTCATGTTTCAAATTTGCGGATGTTTGCCGCGTTGGACTATGGATAAATTCATTAACTCCACCGTAAGCCAAATAAAGGAAAAAGTTGGTGGGAAAAGGGTGGTTCTAGGATTAAGCGGGGGAGTGGATTCTTCTGTCGCAGCCGTGCTTCTGCAGAGAGCGATCGGGAAGAGGTTGTATTGTATTTTTGTCGATAACGGATTATTGCGGAAAAATGAAGCGGCTTCTGTTCAGAAGACGTTTAAAAGCAATTTTAATATGAATTTGGTGTGTCTGAATGCCGAGCAAAATTTTTTGAAACGGCTCAAGGGCGTTGAAAACCCCGAAGAAAAACGAAAGATCATCGGGGATGAGTTTATTAAAGTATTCTCGAATAGGGCAAAAAAGATCAAAAACGTAGAATTCTTGGCGCAAGGGACCCTTTATCCGGATGTGATTGAATCACTCTCGCCCATTGGCGGGCCGTCGGATGTCATTAAAAGCCATCACAATGTCGGGGGCCTACCGAAAAATCTCAAATTAGGCCTCATTGAACCGTTTCGGGAGCTCTTTAAAGATGAGGTCCGCGCCATCGGGAAGCGGCTTGATTTACCGGATACGATTTTGAAGCGCCAACCGTTTCCTGGGCCGGGTCTTGCCATCCGCATCATCGGAGAGGTCACAAAAGAGCGGCTCGAGATTTTACGGGAGGCGGATGAGCGTGTTCTGGAAGAGATCAAGAAAGCGGGACTTTATCATGAGATCTGGCAGTCCTTTGCGGTGTTATTGCCGGTTAAGACGGTTGGCGTCATGGGTGATCAGAGGACGTATGAACATGTGGTGGCGATCCGATGTGTCAACAGCGTTGATGGCATGACGGCTGACTGGGTGAATCTCCCGCCTGAAATTTTAGGAAAAATCGCCAACCGTATCATCAATGAAGTCTCCGGTGTCAATCGGGTTGTCTACGATATTAGTTCCAAGCCGCCCGCAACAATCGAATGGGAATAGATTGGCAGCTATTGATCAATAACCAATTCTTTGAATGTTCTGTTTATGCGGATCGGGGTAAAACGAGATTTTTAAAAAACTTCGGTTCCATGACAGGTTAGCATTACTCAACTCCGCTTGTTGTTTTTCTATAAAGAGTTATAATAATAGCCACCTACTGTCAAACCTATTCTTTGATCACGAAACATTGATCAGTAGTTTTCTTAAATGAATTACGCCGATTTTGTCCATCTTCATGTCCACACGCAATATAGCCTTCTCGACGGGGCTTGCCGCATCAAAGAGCTGATCAGAAAATCTATTGAATACAATATGCCAGCTGTTGCCATGACCGATCACGGAAACATGTTCGGGACTGTTGATTTTTATCAAACGGCCAAATCCATGGGGGTAAAGCCGATTATTGGGATCGAGGCTTATATTTTGACATCTGGTAGCCGGCTGGAGAAGTCGCCCCGCGAGAAAGGGACAGTTGCCCATATTATCCTTTTTGCCCGCAATGAAGCAGGTTATCGGAACCTATTGAAACTGGTCTCGTCATCTTATTTGGATGGATTTTATTATGTTCCACGGATGGATAAGGAAATCCTTTCCAGATGTTCTGAGGGGTTATTAGGAACATCGGCGTGTCTTAAAGGAGAAGTGTCCCGGTATTTGCGAGAAGGAAATTATAATGCCGCCTTGAAAGCGGCTGATGAGTTCTCTCAGATATTAGGGAAAGGCAATTTCTATCTCGAATTGATGGACCAGGGGATTGACGAGCAGAAAATCGTCAATCAGGAATTAGTGAGGATCTCTAAAGAATTGAATCTTCCCCTTGTTGCGACCAATGATGTTCATTATTTGGAACAGTCGCAATCGGCAGCGCATGATGCCCTTTTATGCATCCAAACGCAAACAACGCTCAATGACCCTAAACGCATGCGCTTGTACAATGATCAGTTTTATTTTAAAAGCCCGATTGCCATGAAACACCAATTCAGTTGGGTGCCTGAGGCGGTTGTGAACACCATTGAGATTGCTGAGAAATGTGATCTTAAGATGGACTTTGACACGTTCCATCTCCCGAAATTCAATCCGCCTGACGGGAAAACGCGGGAATCATTCCTTCGGGAGTTGTGTCAGGAAGGGCTGAAAAAGCGTTACAAAGAAGTTACGCCGGAGATCAAAAAGCGTTTAGACCATGAGATCAAAACCATCGAGAAGATGGATTTCGTCAGTTATTTTCTCATTGTCGGCGATTTCATCCAGTTTGCCAAGCAAAGGAATATCCCTGTCGGGCCGGGAAGAGGCTCTGCTGCCGGAAGTTTGGTCAGCTATCTCTTGGGGATAACGGACCTGGACCCTCTCAAATACGGGCTGCTGTTTGAACGGTTTCTTAATCCGGACCGCACCGGAATGCCGGATATTGATATTGATTTCTGTTACGAACGCCGCGGCGAGGTCATCGATTACGTGACTCAAAAATATGGAAAAGAAAATGTCGCCCAAATCATTACGTTCGGGACCATGCAGGCGCGGGCGGCGATCCGTGACGTTGGACGAGTGATGGGAGCTTCTTACGGAGATGTCGATCGAATCGCAAAATTGGTCCCGGCAGAATTAGGCATTACGATTGAAGATGCGCTCATTAAAGAACCGCAGCTGAAAAGTTTATGTCGTGAAGATAAAACGGCCAGGGATATTATTGAGACGGCAAAGGTCCTGGAAGGGTTAAACCGTCATGCCTCAACGCACGCGGCCGGGGTTGTTATCGCGGATAAGCCCCTGGAAGAATATGTGCCGCTTTTTAAAACCAGCGATGATCAAATAACAACCGGTTTTACGATGAATGCCATCGCAAAGATCGGCCTTTTGAAAATGGATTTCTTGGGTTTGCGCACGTTGACGGTCATCAACGAGACCGTGAAGCTGATCAAGAAGATCCACGGGATCGATCTTGATATAAGCACGATTTCCCTCGAAGACAAAAAAACATACGAGAATTTAAGCCGGGCCAACAGTTTTGGCGTCTTTCAGCTGGAAAGTGCCGGGATGCGGGAGCTTTTGAAAAAGATCCAGCCTTCAGAATTCGAGGATTTAATTTCGATATTAGCTTTATACCGCCCTGGGCCGATGGGCAGCGGCATGCTGGACGATTTTATCAAGAGGAAACGGGGAGAGGTCAGCTTTCAATATGACCATCCGAAATTGGAACCGATATTAAAAGAAACACACGGCATCATCGTCTATCAGGAACAGGTCATGATGATCCCGGTGGCTTTGGCGGGATTTTCCATGACACAAGCGGATCACCTCCGGCGGGCCATGAGCAAGAAGATCCCTTCCGTGATGGATAAGATGCGCAAGGATTTTGTGAACGGCTGCCAGAAAACCAGCCAGATTAACGAAATCAGAGCCAATAAGCTTTTTGACCTGATCGATTATTTCTCAGGCTACGGATTTAACCGGAGCCATTCGGCAGCCTATGCCCTCATTACCTACCAAACGGCGTTCTTAAAAACGAATTATCCGGTTGAATTTATGTGCGCGCTTCTTAATTGCGAAAGAAATAATACGGATAAGGTCGTTGAATATGTCAAAGAGTCAGAGGCCATGGGAATCAAAGTGCTGCCTCCGGACGTTAACGAGAGCATTAAAGAATTTAACGTCATTGATAGGAACATCATCCGTTTTGGGCTGCAGGCTGTAAAAAATGTTGGATCGGCAGCCATTGATTCCGTTGTTGAAAATAGAATTCATAAACCTTATGAATCTCTTTATGAGCTTTGCGAACGAGTTGATCTCCATCTCGTTAACCGGAAGGTCTTGGAGAGCCTGATTAAATCCGGGGCATTGGATTGCTTCAAGGTTTTTCGATCTCAGATGATGGCTATCCTCCAAATGGCCCTTGAATTAGGCGCGAAAAAACAAAAAGAAAAGGCTGCCGGACAAGTTTCGTTTTTTGATATAGCTGGTGATGCGGGCGGTTTTAATAAAGAAACGGAAGTTTTACCTGATATAAAGGAATGGCAAAAAACCCAGATTTTAACCTTTGAGAAAGAAGTCTTAGGGTTTTATGTCAGCGGGCATCCATTGGCGCATTATCAAACTGAGATTAAAGAGTTTACCGATATTTCGACAAAAAATTTGAAACAGGCGGTTGAGGGAGAAGATGTTCGATTGGTGGGTTTAATTGAACAAGTTAAATTAACGAACACACGAAAGACCAACGAACGTATGGCTATATTGCGTGTTGAGGATATCGAAGGTGAGGTTGAAGTAGTTGTATTTCCTTCAGTTTACGCAAGGTTAGCCAACTATATTAAGGATGGAGAAGTTATCTTTTTGAACGGAAAGGTCAGTTTGCGGGATAAGGTTCCAAAGATTATTGCCGAAGACATGAGGCATATTCATGATGTCTACAGTTCAATAAAAGCCATAAACGTGGATGTATGTAAAGTTGGTGACCAAGGGTTGGAAGATTTGAAAAGAAAATTGTCCAATTTTCCTGGAAAAGTGCCTGTATACTTGAAGGTCAATACAAACACACGCAAGAGTGTTGAAATCCTTGTTGGTGATGATCTTTATGTTGCTCCTAATGAAAGACTTATGAATGAGATTAAGGAACTTGTTGGAAAAGAAAGCTTTTCGGTAACGCTTTAACGAAAAATAGCATGAGAATTCATGCAAGTCTTGAGTGGGCAAATTCTCCTTGACACTGTAACATCTTGTTGTTACGATATTTAGAACTAGGAGGTGATGTTATGACCAAAAAAGACATTGTTTTGAAAATCACGGATATAACCGGGATCAAGCAGGTTGATGTCAAAAAAGTTGTCCAAAAGACGTTTGACGTGATCATTGAAAGTCTGATTCGTTCTGAAAAGGTTGAGTTACGGAATTTTGGCGTGTTTAAGATTAAAGAGCGTAGAGCACGTTTTGGACGAAATCCCAGAACAGGAGAAAGCGTTCCGGTCCCTCCACGTAAAGTCGTAGTGTTTAAACCCGGTTTAGAAATGAAGCATAAAATTAAGTAGTTCTTGGAATATATGAAAGAGAGTACTGCCGTATCCTGGCATTACTCTTTTTTATGTTTTTTCGTAACCATAGATATTGCTGATGGTTAATATATTTTGAAACATACCCCGCAATTTTTCTATTAAAGATGCGGGGTTAGGATTATTCCGCATCCTTATGTCAAAAATATTCTCCGCTCCCAGAGGTACCGCCGATATTCTTCCCGCAGAAATGTTCTTGTGGCAGGATATTCAAGATACGGCCCGGCAAATATTTGCGAATTATAACTATAGGGAAATCCAGACTCCTGTTTTTGAGGAAACAGAACTTTTTACCCGTTCTATGGGCAAAACCAGCGATGTCGTCCAAAAACAGATGCTCAATCTTCAGTCGCAGAAAAAAAGCGATGCAGGCGACATTCATGTTGGTGAATTGTCACTGCGGCCTGAAGGAACGGCATCGGTTGTCCGTGCGTATATTGAAAATGGATTAAAACAAAAAGAAAACATTTCAAAATTGTTCTATATCGGCCCGATGTTCCGAGGCGAGCGCCCCCAAAAGGGGAGATTGCGGCAATTCCACCAGATCGGGGTTGAAGTGATCGGCCCCGGTGCGAATCATCCTTATATAGACGCTGAAGTTATCGCTCTTAATGTGAACTTATTAAACGCCTTTGGTTTAAAGGAGTTTGAATTAAAGATCAATACTCTGGGATCGTTAGAGGACAAAAAGAATCTATCAAAAGGCCTGAGGAAGCTTCTTAGTGATAAAATTTCAAAATTGTGTCCTGATTGCCAGAACCGTTTTGAGCGCAATGTTTTTCGCATTTTAGACTGTAAAAATGAAGCCTGTTGTCAGGTTGTCCATGACCTTAAAATAAGTGATACGTATCTTTCAGAGGAAAGCCGGGCATATTTTGCTCAGGTGAAAGAAGCCCTTGACGGTTTAGGGATCAAATATCTTGTCTGCCATGATCTTGTCAGAGGGCTGGATTATTACACGCATACCGTTTTCGAAATAACCGGTTTCTCCTTGGGGAGCCAGGATGCGATTAGCGCTGGAGGAAGATACGACAATTTGGTAAGCCAGTTAGGAGGGCCGGAAATACCAGCGGTGGGATTTGCGTTGGGAATCGAACGTATTATTCTGGCCATGGGGAAGTCTCGGGAGCCGATTATTCAGCGGCCGAACACCTATATCGTTAGCTTAGACGAAAAGTCATTTAAGAAAGGCTTTGAAATTCTCAACATATTAAGAAGTATGGACATTTCCAGCGATATGAATTTTCACGTTTCATCGATGAAAAGTCAGATGCGGTCTGCGGATAAGTCGGGGGCGAGTTCTGTGATTATTTTAGGGGGATCCGAATTAGAGAAACAATGTGTTTCCTTAAAAGATATGGAAACGGGAAAGCAAGAAGAAATCAGCATCAAGAACAACGATTATTCAATTTTAATAGATAGGCTGAGAGAAAGGCAGTAGTGATTCATGTTGCGCACACATACATGCGGGGAATTAAGAAAGGGTCACGAGGCCCAAAAAGCCACTTTGTGCGGGTGGGTTCATGCCCGGCGTGATCACGGGAAATTGATTTTTATCGATGTGCGGGACCGTTATGGTGTGACGCAAGTGGTTTTCATCCCTTCCGTCTGTAAAGAGGCGCATGATACGGCACAAAAACTCGGGCCCGAATTTGTTGTCAGCATTACAGGCAAAGTTGTTATCCGTCCTGAAAAGATGGTGAATAAAGATATCCCCACAGGAGAGATCGAACTTTGCGCGGAAGGGCTTGAGATCCTTAACCCCAGTGAGGTGCCGGTTTTCGGCATCAACGATGATGTGGAAGTGTCCGAAGAATTACGTTTAACCTACCGCTACCTGGACTTGAGGCGGCAGAAATTATTAAGGGCTCTTGAGGTGCGGCATAAGGTTTGTTCAATCGTGCGCTCGGTCTTCAATGAGGAAGATTTTGTGGAGGTCGAAACGCCGGTCTTGACGAAATCCACCCCGGAAGGGGCCCGGGATTTCCTCGTGCCCGCGCGCCTTAATCCTGGCTATTTTTTTGCCCTGCCGCAGTCACCGCAGCTTTTTAAGCAGATCCTCATGGTTTCTGGCCTCGACCGTTATTACCAAATCGTCAAATGCTTCCGCGATGAGGACCTTCGGGCCGACCGGCAGCTGGAATTTACCCAGATTGATATGGAGATGTCTTTTGTGACCGCGGAGGACATCTTCAAGGTCACGGAAAAACTTTTCAAGGCCATCTTTAAAGAAATCAAAGGCATTGACCTTCCGATACCATTCCCGCGGATGACGTATGCGCAGGCCCAGAAACAATATCATTCAGATAAGCCGGACACAAGGAAAAAGGGAGAGGAGTTTGCTTTCACGTGGGTGGTTGATTTCCCGATGTTTAAATATAATGAAGAAGAAAAACGCTGGGACAGTGAACACCATCCGTTCACTTCCGTTAAAGAAGAAGATTTGGTTTACCTGAAAAACGGGGAGTTCGGCAAGGTACGGGCCAATTCTTATGATCTTGTTCTTAACGGAAATGAAATCGGCAGCGGTTCGATACGTATTCATAAAAAAGATATACAGAAAAGAATATTTGATATAATAGGACTCGATGAAAAAGAAGCGGAAGAACGTTTTGGCTTTCTGTTAAAGGCCTTCGAATATGGAGCCCCTCCGCACGCGGGGGTGGCTTATGGCCTTGACAGGCTGGTGGCAATCCTGATGGGAGCTGAGTCCATCAGGGACGTGATCGCTTTCCCTAAAACGCAAAAAGGGAATTGTTTAATGACCGATGCCCCTTCTCACGTTGATGCGAGGCAATTGCAGGAATTAGGATTAATGATGATTAATAAAGGCCGCACCCAATCTCTTCAGTGACGGGATGTGAGCCTCGTCATTTTTATGAAGAATGACGAAAATGATGGGAGGCAAAGATGCCTAAAAATGTATTGAAAGTGTTAAGTATTATTTTGGGAATACTGTTTCTTTATGGTTGCGCGGCAACCAAAAATGTTGAAGTCCGCTCGTACACCGAAGTCAAAGACCGTATCGATCAGAACATGGAAGAGGGAAATGCTGGTTATATCTTTGGGACGCCGCAATCTGAAGACCGCAGCGGAATCAGGAAAACGCGTAAGATCTATGTGCTTGAGGTTTCCAAAGGGATGGATGAGGAAGAGGTTGTTGTTGAGAGTGAAGACGCAATGGGCGAATCCGGTGATGAAGAATTTCTTTATAAGAAACCTTCATATAAAGAATCTCTCTATGAGGAGGAGGACACGGATTACGATTATGGTGATATGACGCCGCCGAAGGAAACCAGGATTCCGTCAGCCGGAGTCTCAAAAGAGGCTGTCACGCCTTTACCGTCTTCTTCTGAATATACGGTCCAAAAGGGAGATACTTTGCAGAAAATCTCCAAGAAATTTTATGACTCTTATAGCAAGTGGCCTAAGATTTATGAAGCTAACAAAAGCGTGATTAGCGATCCTGACAAGATTAAACCAGGGATTGTGCTTCAGATTCCGATGCAATAAAGGGTATTAGATTAAGGACATATTGTGGAACGGACCATACATTTTGTTGACAACAGGGACCTGCAGATCGTTGTCGGGAAATATGACCAAAATCTTAAGCTGATCGAGAAAGAATTACAAGTCAAGATTGTCCAGCATGATCTTGGGCTTAAGGTGTCGGGCACCCGGCTTCAAGTGGACAAGGCGTGTGAGCTCTTTGATTATTTAAAAGGCATTATCGATGCCGGTTCGGAAGTCAAAACACGGGATATCAGTTATGCCCTGAAGCTAGCCAGGCAGGAGGAAGGCATTGACTTTAAGAAATTGGCGAAAGATAAAATTGAGGTTTCGGTCAGGGGTGTCGTGGTTACGCCGAAAACGAAGGGCCAGATTGAATATGTCGACGCGATTAAACAGTATGATATTGTCTTTGGCATTGGTCCGGCCGGGACGGGAAAAACCTATCTGGCCATGGCGATGGCCGTTAATGCCTTAAAAAAAGGATTGGTCCGCCGCATCATCTTGACACGGCCGGCGATCGAGGCAGGAGAAAACCTTGGTTTTCTCCCCGGAGACATGGTTGAGAAGGTGCTGCCGTATTTGCGGCCGCTTTACGATGCTTTATATGACATGATGGAGGCAGATAAGGTTGAAGAACTCACCGAACAAGGGATTATCGAGATAGCCCCTTTGGCGTTTATGCGAGGGCGGACCCTGAATGATGCTTTTGTTGTTTTAGATGAGGCTCAAAACAGCACGCCGTTTCAAATGAAGATGTTTTTAACCCGCCTTGGTTTTGATTCCAAGACCGTCATTACCGGAGATGTTACGCAAAGCGATCTGCCGAAAGGCGCTTCCAACGGGCTTTCCGATGCCGAAAGGGTCCTGAAAGGCATTGAAGGCATTCATTTTGTTCATTTGACAGGAGAAGACGTTGTCCGTCATGAACTTGTCCATCAGATTATAGAGGCGTACGCGCATGATAGCAAAGTTTAGCGAGAATGTTAAAAAAAACATAAGGGATATTTTGTTGGCAGCGATCTTAACGGTGGCTTTGACCGTGTTCTGTTATGTTATTGAGTATTCACTCATTGTTCCATTCTTTTTGCTGTTTTTGGGCATCCATCTTAAATGTTCCGGGACGGGGACTATTAAAAAGTTCTTGAATTTGGGGCTGCTGTTAACGCTGATCCTTTTTACGGCCCATGTCCTATCTCATTATACGGAGTGGCCGGCGTTTTATATCCCCGTCGCCGGTATCGCCATGCTGACCATGCTTCTTTTTAATGACTTGAATCTGTCATTTTTGATGGGATTGGCTAGCAGCGTTATGGTCAGCATCTTTCTTCATGGCGATTTCAGCATGATGATAACATTTTTCTTGGGCAGTCTTGCCGGCGCGTATTCAGTCCGTGACGCGCGAGCCCGCGATCAGCTTATTAGCGCGGGCCTTTTCGTCAGCGCTATTCATCTGATCTGTCTTGTCTTATTCAATCCGCATTTATCCATGTTCATGGACAAGGATTTCAGCAGGAATTATTTATATCCGTTAGCGGCGAACGGGTTCATTTCATCTTTTCTTGTTGTGGCCACGTTGAAGGTTTTTGAACAACTGTTTCACGTGTTGACGAACTTCAGTTTATTAGAAATCGCTGACAGCAATCGTCCCATATTGAAACGGATGGCCCTTGAGGCGCCAGGAACATGGCAGCATAGCTTAACCGTCAGCCAATTATCGGAGGCGGCGGCTGACGCCATAGGGGCTAATGCTTTATTAACGAGAGCGGGAGCGTATTATCATGATATCGGCAAGATTGCCAAATCGGAATATTTTACCGAGAATCAAATGTATATGGATAACAAACATGATTACATCGAGCCCTCCATGAGCCGGCTTGTCATCCTGAATCATGTGAAGGAAGGCATCGAATTGGCCAGGAAAAATAAACTCCATCCGATCATTATTGATTTTATCCCGCAGCACCACGGGACAAGCCTCATCTATTATTTCTATCAAAAGGCCCTTGAGATTGGTGAGGAAGGCAAGACGGTCAGTGAGGAAAACTTCCGTTATCCGGGGCCGAAACCGCAAACAAAGGAAGCCGCCATTATCCTGTTGGCGGACTCGGTGGAAGGGGCATCACGCGCTCTGGATGATCCCAATCCAACCAAAATTGAAGAAACCGTAAAGAAGATCGTGAACAATAAGTTCATTGACGGCCAGCTGGATGAATGCGGTTTGACGTTGAAGGAAATTGAAAAAATCTCAGAAACGTTCATTCGTATTTTGAGCGCGATGTTTCACGCGCGTATCAAATATCCGGAAAAGAAAAATGGAATTAGCATTAGAAAACCTACAGAAAAAAGTAGCGCTCAATTCTCTCCAGATTCGAAAGATCGTAAAAGCAATCCTTCGTCATGAAGGTATTGACAAAGCATCCCTGTCCATTGTTTTTGTTTCTCATCAAAGGATCAAGGCTTTAAATAAAAAATATTTAGGCCGTGAGTATGCCACGGACGTACTTGCTTTTGATTTGGCGGAGCGCAGGGACGGCTCCAGGAGGGGCGCGGCCGTTATCGGTGATGTCATCATTTCCACTGATGCCGCCATAAAAAACGCCGGGATTTATGATACGTCTCTAAGCGAGGAAATCGCCCTGTATCTTATTCACGGCATTCTTCATTTATCGGGATACGATGACCATAAAGCAGGTGATATCCGGAGAATGCGCAAGAAAGAGCAGCAATATATGACGGTTTTGGGAGCCAAAACCAGGAACCTTGTCAAAGGCGGGCGGAAATGATTCGATCGACCGAAGCCATTGTCCTCAAAACGTTTGATTTCAGGGAAACGAGCCGGATTGCGGTTTTTTATACTAAAGACTACGGTAAAATAAAAGGCGTTCTTAAAGGGATCCGCGCCGATCCCAAGAAATTCGGAAGCAATATCGATAAGTTTTCCGTGAATGATATCGTGTATTATGAGTACACCCGGTCCGATCTTCACCTGGTCAGCCAGTGCGATTTAAAACAGTTCTATTTTGCGATCCGGCAAGATTATAAGCGCAATGTCGCGGCCAATTATATCCTTGAACTGGTCGATACGGTTATGCCTCAAGAACATACCAATCGAAAAGTGTATCATTTAATGCTTGATTATCTCAGCAGTTTAGAGACCACTCAGGACATCGATAAGATGGTCCATATTTTCCAGATCAAAATTCTTTTATTGTCCGGTTTCCGGCCCCATATCGACGCGTGTGTTCAATGCCGTAAAAAGGTCGAGGGTAAAGCCAGATTCAGTTTAAGGGCCGGCGGGCTTGTTTGTTCTGACTGCCCTTCCACGGAAACGGATTTTACCGTGATCTCCAAAGGGACCATTGCTTCCATGCTACATATCGAAAAGAGCGATTGGCCCGCAAGCTTGCGGTTGGGACTGACCCAAACTGTGAGAAAAGAACTCAAATATATACTTAATAATTTCTTGGTGTATCATTTGGGCAGAAAAATCCGTTCAGCCCATTTTCTTGTTTAAAATTATTAAGGATTATTCAGGAAATTATGCGTTTTTACGCGGATGTGTGTTGACTTAAGATCGTGAGCAATTATAATGAAGATAATATTTTTGAAACTCGCAGGTATTTGAGGATCACTTATGAAAGTTGTTGTCCAAAGAGTTAGCCAGGCCAGTGTCTGTGTGGGAGGAAAGACCGTTGGCCGGATCGGAAAAGGAATATTGGTTTTTGTCGGGGTTGGAACAGAGGATACGGAAGAAGACGCTGAATATCTGGCTAACAAAGTTGTCCAGCTGAGGATCTTTTTGGACGATCAAGGCAAGATGAATCTTTCCTCTTTGGAAGCTCAAGCCGAGGCGCTCGTTGTTTCCCAATTCACTCTTTATGGCGATTGTCGCAAAGGCCGGCGTCCTTCGTTTGACAAGGCAGCTGACCCGAAGAAAGGCGAAGCGCTTTATAATCATTTTGTCGCGGCCATGCGGCGTCAAAACGTGAAAGTCTCGACCGGAACATTCCAGGCCATGATGGAAGTCAGCCTTGTCAATGACGGGCCGGTGACGATCATTCTGGAAAGTAGGGGCGATAGGCCGGTCACCCCTAAATTCGACCACGATTCACGAATCTTATGAAATTGATCGACACACACGCGCATCTGGATCAGATTGAAAACTTGGATCGCGTCTTGGAAGCTGCCGATCAAGAAGGTGTTGAGAGTATCGTCACCGTCAGCGTTGACCTGGCCTCTTGCCGCAAGAACCTGGATATCAAAAAGGCGGCGAAGGCACCCCACATCTATCTGGCTTTGGGCATGCATCCCTCGGATATTGATCTTGAAGATTTGGATGCTTGCGTTGAGTTGATCCGGAAAGAGAAAAGTGAACTGGTGGCTATTGGTGAGATCGGCCTTGATTTTTGGTATCAATGGGTCCGCAAGGATTCGGAAAAAAAGGATGCGCAGCGAAAGGTATTTCGCACGTTTTTGAGTCTGGCTAAAGAGTTGGATCTGCCCGCCATTGTCCATTCCCGCGGGACGTGGCGTGAAAGTTTCGAAATGGTCAGGCAAATAGGCCTTCGGAAATGCGAATTCCATTGGTATAGCGGGCCGTTGGATGTCCTTAAAGATATTCTGGATGGGGGCTATTACATTTCGGCTTCGCCAAGTTTGGCGTACAGCCCTCCATCGAGAGAAGCGGTCCATTATGCCCCCATGGATCGGGTCATGATGGAAACGGACAGCCCTGTTTTTTACCGAATGCCGGATGGCGGCAAGGAAAAGGAAGCCGATGAAGGGTTTCTTGCCGAGCCAAAAGACGTCTTCAGAACCTTGAAAGCATATTGTCAGTTAAAAAATGTCGGGGAAATAGATGCTTCTGAGATTCTTAACCGTAACGCTCGGGAGTTTTTTCATCTTAAATGAATGAGAGAATATAACCGCAAAATTAACTTAAAATCGGGGGAACCGTGAAAAAACTAATCATTATTCTTGTTTGTATCGGCCTGGTTGCGGTTGGCGCAGCCATATTTTTGCATGTGCAAAAAAAGGGAGTTTCGTTTGAGGCCGTTCTTCCCGAAGGGGCATTTATTTATCTGCGGCTCGATGATGTCGAAAAAAGCATGAAACAGATATCGTCCATGCCGTTATGGAAAGCTGTGAGCGGAATAAATTTTGATGCCTTGGCAGACAAAAATGTGATCAGCGCTCAACAGAAAAGCGCGATCGATTTGGTTAAAACGACATTATCGCAAGTATCAAGCAATCCCATGGCCAAAAAATTATTTGGCAGGGAAATCGCGCTTGCGGTTTACCCGATAGAAAAGGACATGAACGCGCTTGTTGAGGAAATAAAAATGTTTCGTCCTCAAGTTATCGAAGAAATATTATCCGGCGTCTTTCTTGTCGCGCGTGTTGATCCCGACGTTCAGCTGGCCGAATTCCTTTCAAGATCTTTCAGCCAGTATGGGGCGAATGTTTCTGAAGGGCAGGTTGAGTATGAAGGAGAGATCATCCGAACGATAACGCTGTCGAACATTGGCGTTAAATTCTCTTTTGTCCGTCTGAAAGATGTCTTGGTATTCGGCATGGGGGAAAAGGCCGCCCAGACAAGCATTGATGTCTTTAAGGGAAAAGAACCATCATTGGCCCGGAGCCCTCAATTTGGCGATGCCATGGCGACTATTCAAAAACCGCTCAGCAGTTTAATGTATTTCGATTTTAAAACATTTTTGGCACTGATTAAAGGTCAGGTCAAAACCCTTGCCAGTCTAGGGAAAGCGAAAGATCAGGATCCAGAGGCGCAAAAGCAATGGGAGGATATCCTTGCCAGGATGTCCGGCATCAAGACATTTGTTTTTTCTTCACGATTTGATCCGGTCATGGAGTTTGATGCTCATCTTTTTCTGGATCCCGGGAAATTGGATCCCGAATACGCCGCGCTTTATACTTGCCCTTCCCAGGAAAATGAAACCATAAATTTTGTGCCCAAGGATGTCCTAGGTTACCAATGGAGCAATTGTTTTGACTTAGGTTATTATTGGAAGGAGCTGAAGAAAGAAGCGGCCAAGACAGCTGATCAAGCCTCAAGGATTAATGAATGGGGAACAAATATGGGAATCAATATCGAACAGGACATCTTGCCTGCATTTGGGGATGAGATCGGAGGGTTCATTTCTGATATTACAGTCGGAGGGCTTTTCCCCATCCCAAAACTTCTGTTTTTTCTTGAGGTCAAAAATAAGGCTAAAGCGGAGGCTTTGCTAAAGAGGCTCAAGGATCTGCCGATGGCAATGCTTCAGGATGAAAATTACAACGGTGTGGACATCAAATATCTTGAATTGCCCTTTGGAGCAGATGTGCAGCCGGGATATTGCTTTTTAGAGAATTATCTTCTGGTCGCAACGGCCCGTCAATTACTCAAAGATTCTGTTAATGCGTCTAAAGATAATTCGCTGTCGTTGTTGTCCAGTCCGGTTTTCAAGGACGTGAATTTTGGATTAACGGATAAGAACAGGAGCGTACAGTTTGTTAGAATAAAGGACGTGATGGACAAGATCAGAGGGGTGATCGGCTGGTCTAATAATTGGATTGATGCTCAAAGGCAGAAAGCGGAAGCTTTCAAGAAGGGAAGCGAGAAACCCTTGGAAGAGGTTAATGCGAATATTTCCGCCAAGGAAGGTGAATTGCAGGAAATCCGCAATAATTTAGCCCGCTTGGAGGACGAGGCCTGGAGTCTGGAAAGCAAGGGTGGGGATATAACGGCCTTGCAAGCGCAGATGGATGATCTGAAAAACCAGATAGAAACGAAAGAGCTGGAACTCTATAATGAACGTGAACGCAAACAAGACCTGGAGAAAATATTGAAGCAAAATGAACTGGATTCTTTCTCCTATTTAACAATGCGCCAGGTATTTTTGGATGAAGTGATCTATCCGGTAGTGGAGGGCTTTAAATCGGTCATATCTTATGGCGCTCGCGTCACCATGGATAAAAACGTTCTTAAATCATCATTATTCTTTAAAATGACAAAATAAAATACAATAAGTGCTTGTTTTAGGGAAGCGGGCTGAGAAGCGGTGTGAAAAGGGTAACCGATAGGTTTATATAATGGAATTTTCTTATGGACAGGGGGCGTACCTTGAGGGAAACAAGAAACTTGAAGGCCAAATCCTTCTGAGTGAACATAGGCTGTATCTGAAGGATAAGAACGGAGATTTGGCGCAGACATATGTTCCTTTGGAGAAAATCGAACGTATTCGGAAAACACGGCAAGGAATCGAAATTCATGTCCGGCCAACGATTTATTATCGGTTTACGGCTCTGATCAAAGGTGAGAGGAAATTTTTGTCCGAGCTGACGAGAGATCTTGTCCAAAGACGCGGTTTCAGGAAGCGATTCCTGAAGAATGAATGGACGGAAAGCGAGACTTGAATTCAAATAAAAAATATCTTCTTGCGGTTTTGATCGCGTGCCTTTTGCTCACACAGAGCGGCTGCGCGCTTCTGAAGGCCCCTGTCATGATTTTAGGCGGGGTTTTCAAGTTTGTCGGGAATTTGCTGAAGATCGCCAGCAGGCTTCCTATGCCGCCGCCGGGGGTGTTTTAAGGCGCTGGCCAAGTTGGCGTAGACAAGACAAAAAATTTCGATTACAATAGCACCATCAAGAAGGGGTACAGCGTGCCTGCCACGGCCTCCGGCCTCAGCGAGGCCGGGCGGTGCCCCGCGACAAATACATCAAATCACCATGTCCTTTAAGATCATTAACAAACAAATTCTTGCCGAAGGGGTTAAGCGCATTGATATTGTCGCTCCAAATATTGCCCGAAAAGTCCTGCCGGGCCAATTTGTCAGCGTCTGTCCGGAAGAGGACGACGAACATATTCCCCTTGCGGTGACGAGTTCTGATCCGCAAAAGGGCTACATTTCCCTTATTTTCCCGGAGTTGGGGCAGACGACCAGGAAACTGGGAGCCTTGCACATTAATGAATCTATCTTTTCGATCTTGGGGCCTTTGGGCCGTCCGGCACGGATCGAGAAAAAGGGCGTTGTCGTGTGCATCGCGACAGGTATCGGAATAGCGCAAATATTGCCCATCTGCCGCGCGTTTAAAAATAACGGGAGCAAGGTGATCGGGATCATCGGGGCCAAAACGAAAAAGGCGCTCATGCTTGAACCCCAAATGCGTTTGGCCTGCCATAAGATTATCATTGCGACAGATGACGGTTCTTTTGAGCAGCGCGGATTGGCAACGGAAATCTTTGAGAAATTTTTGGGCCAAAACAAGGTTGATTTGGTCTATGCTATCGGCGCTGTTGACATGATGCGCAGGGTTTGTTCGCTGACAGCACAGAAGCGCATCGAGACATTGGTGAGGGTCAACCCTGTTATGGTGGACTGCATGGGGATGTGCGGCTCGTGCAGGGTGAAAATCGACGGGGAAATGGTCCTTGCTTGTGTCAAGGGTCCGGAATTTGACGGGCACAAAGTTGATTTTGATGATCTGGATATTCGCATGAATGCCTATGAGGAGTCCGAAGAATGGCGCAACCGACAGTCAACGTACAAGCCAAAGAGAGACGAATCAAAAATTTTAGCGAAGTTTCTCTCGGGTTTTCAAAGAAAATAGCATTGGAAGAAGCAAGGCGCTGTCCGCAATGCGTTGATCCCCTCTGCACAAAAGGGTGTCCGTTGGGGATCGATATTCCGAGGTTTATCCGTTCTCTGCGGGAAGAAAAGCTTAACGATGCTTATGAAAAGATCAGAGAAAAGAATTGTTTTCCATCGATATGCGGGCGTATTTGTTCGGCCCCCTGTGAAGCAGCCTGTATTCTAAATGAGGAGGGGGCTCCCCCGATCGGGATCCGCGCCTTAGAACGGTATGCGGCGGATTTTGGAAAATCGAAAATAACCAGACGCAATCAGCCTTTTCTTGGAGGGAAAAAAATTGCAGTCGTCGGATCCGGCCCGGCGGGATTGACAGCTGCGTCTGAATTGGCCCAAAGAGGATACCAAGTCACTGTTTTTGAATCTTTCGATAAACCTGGCGGCATTTTACGCTACGGCATCCCTGAATTCCGTATTCCTAAAAGAGTCCTGGACAATGAGATCAACGAGATCAGGGCGTTGGGTGTAAAGATTGAAGTGAATTTTCTGATCGGCCATACGGTGACCTTGGACGAATTGATCCATCAGGATTTCGCTGCTGTTCTTTTGGCGACAGGGGCAGGTATTCCGAAATTTATGGATATTCCCGGCGTCAGCTTAGGCGGGGTTTATTATGGCGAAGAATTCCTGATGCGCGTCAACCGCGCGAAAGGCCCATTGTTCTTAAGAAGGCTCGATAAATTGCCAGTGGGCAAAAGGATCGCTGTGATCGGTTCAGGGAACACGGCTCTTGATTGCGCGCGCACGGGAGTCCGGTTGGGGCGGGAAGTGACATTGATTTTCCGCCGTACCGAAGAGGATATGCGCGTTAAGCGGGAAGAGCGGATCTATGCTCACGAAGAAGGAATCCGTTTTGAGCCAATGGTCAAGCCGGTGGAGATCCTGGCGGACCCGAGCCGTTTTGTCGGCGGATTAAAATGCGTCCGGATGGATTTTGCGGATGCGGACGGCTCCGGCGAGTGGAAGCTGGTACAGGTCTCTGATTCCGAGTTCATCCTCGATGCTGATACGGTGGTCATTGCGGTGGGGCATAATCCCAATTCCCTGGTTGGTAAGAACGTTTCGCATCTTAAGGTTAATCAGGACGGCACTTTTAAAGTGGATGAAAAAAGCGGTCAGACAACGGTTCCCAAGGTCTTTGCCGCCGGAAATGTCAGGACGAACGCGAGCTCCTTGATTGATGCCCTTGCCTCCGGAAAGAAAGTCGCTGAAGAAATGGATGCCCATTTAAAATAGGAAAGAGATGAACGGACGAAAAACGATACAACAGATCCAAAAGAAGAAAAAGGATGGCCAAAAGATCACGATGCTGACGGCGTATGATTATCCTTTGGCGTCCTTGGTGGACGCGGCAGGTGTGGATATGATCCTTGTCGGGGATTCGCTGGCCAATGTGGTATTAGGGCTTCAATCGACAACCGAGGTGGGGATGGAAGAGATGATCCATCACGCGAAAGCCGCCAACCGGGCCGTGAAGCAGGCCTTATTGATTGGGGACATGCCCTTTGGATCTTATCAGGTTGACAGCAATGCAGCTGTTGATAACGCCCGGCGGTTTGTCGAAGAAGCCGGGTGCAATGCCGTGAAGCTGGAATGGTTTGATCAATGTCTTAAAGTGGCGGAAAAGATCATCAAAGACGGCATCCCCGTTATGGGGCATGTGGGCTTAACGCCGCAGACGGCTGAAAAACTGGGCGGATTTAAAGTCCAGGGGAAGGACGCGGACTCGGCGCGCAAGATCATCCAATACGCCAAGGAGCTTGAGGCCCGCGGGTTTTTCAGCGTCATCCTGGAATGCATCCCGTCGCAAATCGCCAAGATCATTACAGAGCAGCTTTCTATTCCAACAATCGGGATCGGTGCCGGCGAATACTGCGACGGCCAGGTTCTCGTTACACACGATCTTTTAGGGCTGTTTGACCGGTATAAACCGAAATTTGTCAAACAGTACGTGAATTTAGGGATGTCCATCTTAGAGGGCGTGAAGCAGTTTCGCAAGGAAGTCGAAGAAGGCAAGTTCCCCGATCCGCTGCACAGTTATTCGATGAATTCCGATGAGCTCGCCAATTTAAAAGTAAGAAAATGATATGAAAAAATGTCCCTATTGCTTCGAGCAGATCCAGGATGAGGCGATCAAGTGCCGGTTTTGCAGCGAATTCCTTGATGGACGGGAGGCAGGAGATGCCCAAGCGAAAGAAATCAGTTGGTATTTTAAGCCGTCAACTCTCGTTCTCGGGTTTTGTCTTATCGGGCCTCTGATCATTCCGTTAATATGGTTTCATCCGCGTTATTCAAACACCAAGAAGGCAGTTCTGACTTTGGTCTGTATTGCGGTGACCATTCTGTTTCTTATTCCGGTCAAGGCTTCGATGAAGTCCTTAGGTGAATATTACCGCGTTTTACAGGGAGATTATTAAGTGATGTTGCGCAAGCGGATGTTCCTGTTGGTCTTAGGCGGGGCTTTCTTCCTTTGTTTTTTGGCAAGAATTGATTCCGCTTCTGCCGGCGGACTGGACAAATATTTAAAAGGCCAGCCGATGATGGTAGGCAATGTCAAGTTTATTCCGGTAACCCTTCGGGACGGGATGGAAAGCCAAAAATCCCCAGCGTGGCCGCTGAGGAATCCTGAGAAAATCCTTCAAGAGCCAGCGTTTATAGATAAGGAGAAAAGGGCGCTGAAGGCTGGCATTCAGCTAAAAGAGAATTTGGACCAAACCTCCGTTGCGGGTTACAAAGACAATTCGTTCTTTTTTCTGTTTTACAATTTCGTGACAGCCGCAGGCTGCCGGAATGACTATGTGATACAAAGAATCAGGCTGAGTAAGATGTATTATGATTTTTCCGGGAACCCGTATAAAAAACATGAGCAGTTTCTCGTGGAAGCATTGGCGTTAAATCACAAGAAAGAAACAAAGCGGGCTGATGAGCATTATAGAGAGTATTCATTGGGCGAATTCTCAAAACGCAAGATCATTATTGATCTTGAAATTGGATGCGGGGAGATCCCGAAAGTGGTGACGGGAAAAGCCTGGCCGAATCCTCAGAACAGCCTGTATTACAGGATCCAGAACTATTCGGATGCACCGGACCTTTACAATCAAGTCAAGTTTGGTTTTTCCTCCACATACCGCATTTCCATGGAATTTGACCGTGATGGCAAATACTCTCTGGAATTACCCAACCCATAAACGTGGCCATGATCAAAAATAAGCCTGAATTAGTATGTCCCGCCGGAGACTGGGCATCGCTCATCGCCGCCGTTGAAAACGGCGCTGACAGCATCTATTTTGGCGTGAAAGGCGTCAACATGCGCCAGATGGCGGGGAATTTCGAGATCTCCGAGATGAAAAAAGTCGTTTCCTGTCTGCATGGGCACGGGAAGAAAGGATATCTCACGGTCAACACAATCGTCATGAACAACGAATTGGAAAAAATGAGGCAGATCCTGGTGGAAGCCAAACGGGAAAAGATCGACGCCGTGATCCTATGGGATCTTGCGGTTTTATCGATGGCCAAAGAACTCAAATTGCCCATTCACATTTCAACGCAGGCCAGCGTCTCGAATATCAAGGCCCTGGAATTTTATGCCGGGCTTGGGGCAGAGCGCGTTGTTTTAGCGCGTGAGTGTACGCTGGAACAGATCAAAGAGATCAAAGATCAAATCCATAATAAAAATATTCCCTGCAGCATCGAGGTTTTCATTCATGGGGCGATGTGTTTGTCGGTCTCAGGCCGGTGTTTTATGGCTTATTACACCCACGGCCGGTCGGCCAACCGGGGAGACTGCACGCAGCCGTGCCGGAGGGAATATAAAATCGTCAGTGTCGATGGGGATGAGGATTTTATCGTTGGCCGGGATTATGTGATGAGCCCGAAAGACCTTTGTTCAATCGATTTTATCGACCAATTGATTCATGCCGGCATCGACGCCTTTAAGGTGGAAGGGCGGATGCGTTCGGCTGAGTACGCGCGTGTTGTGACACACGTCTATCGTCAAGCCATTGATGCTCATTTCGAAGGCCGATTGAATGATGGCCTCAAAAAGGAAATGAAAGGGCGGTTAAGAGAGGTGTATAACCGCGGGTTTTCGAGCGGTTTCTATTTTGGCAAACCGGATGAGGCCAAAAGCGGCCGCTTAGGCCACACGTATCAGAAAATTTATGTGGGAGAGGTGAAGAAACACTACAAAAAGATCAGCGTGGCAGATGTCCTTTTAAGGACGGATGGACTGAAAAAAGGCGATGAGATCCTCGTCATCGGCAAGACGACACCGGCCTGCATGGCGGTCGTTGATGAAATGCAGCAGAATCATGTGTTTGTTGATGAGGCCTGCAAAGGAGCGCATGTGGGCATCAAACTTCCTTTTAAGACTAATCCCAAAGATAAAGTGTTTCTTTGGAAAAGGAAATAGTGGTTCAGGAAGCCTGAAGGCTTCTTACTTATTCCTATAAATATTAATTTTTGTGACACCAAAATGATAATGTCCTAATTGGCCAAAATAGGAATGTCCTAATAGAATACCCTCCGTAAGGAGGGGATTCCATGAGA
>JAFGFL010000046.1 GCA_016931055.1 Candidatus Omnitrophota bacterium
ATATCATTCGCAAAATTACTTAACCTTTGTTCAACTGGGCTGTATCGTAATTTTACTCAAACAGTATTTATGAGATGGCTTCTAGTTGTCGTAACCGAATTCCTGAAGCAGCGAAAGATCGTCACGCCACCTCTTCTTTGTCTTCACATAACATTCCAAGAAAACCTTCATCCCCAAGAGGTCTTCCAGTTCCTTACGCGCAAGCGTCCCGGCTTCTTTAAGGACCGCGCCGTTCTTGCCGATGACAATCTGTTTTTGCGTATCACGCTCAACAAAGATCAGCGCCTTGACATTCATCGTCTTTTTGCGGACCCGCCTCATGTCTTCAATAACGACGCCCAAGGCATGAGGGACTTCTTGCTTTAAGATATTGAACAGCTTCTCGCGGATGATGTCCGCCACGGCCAGGCGCTGCGGCATATCCGAGATAATATCAGCCGGATAAAGCGCCGGCCCTTCCGGCATGTGCTCAAACAGGACATCGATCAATGCCCCGATATTGGTCCCCTTCTGACCGGATAAGGAAACAAGAGTGAGGTCTTTTATTTCATGGATGGGCTTTCCCTTGACTTTTTCCCATAGAGCAATGTAGCCGGCGACATTTCGTTTGCGCAGGTCGACCTTATTTAAGCCTAATATGATCGGGACCTTAACATCCTTGAACGCCCGCGCGATATTCTCTTCCGCCTCTTTGACCTCCCGGCTCGTA
Organism: Candidatus Omnitrophota bacterium; assembly: GCA_016931055.1. Lineage (GTDB taxonomy): Bacteria > Omnitrophota > Gorgyraeia > Zapsychrales > Zapsychraceae > 2-02-FULL-52-10. The sequence goes on from JAFGFL010000046.1 coordinate 710, forward strand.
TCCACTAAATAAATGACGCAATCAACATCCGCAACGGTCCCTGAGGCGGATTGGTGCATCAGCTTGTCCAGTTTATCCCTTCCTAAATGCAATCCCGGCGTATCGATAAAGATGATCTGCCCGCGGTCATCATTATAAATCCCCCGGACCTGATGCCGCGTCGTCTGAGGAATGCGGGAGACAATCGTCACTTTTTCCCCCACGATCTTATTGAGCAAAGTCGATTTGCCCACATTCGGCATGCCGATAATGGAAACCGTCCCGCACCGGGTCCCCCTGTTTTTTTCTCCATCTGTCACGCGCGTCCTTTCCGGTAACGCAGCGTCACTGCCGCGACCGCCGTGAATAAAATCGCATTTAAATAATTATACGTGCGCCAGACAACATCCTCTGACCGGAATCCCGACGGGGCCATCAAAAGGATACAAACCCAGACGCCCAAGACCCAGCAGAGGCTGATATCCTGTGAAGACTTCCTCCGGACCATTTTTATGATTAAAGGAATGTTGAACAGCGGCAGGATAATCGCCGCGCAGAAAGCTATTTTGTCTATCAAGTCAAGAGGCATATCGTTTGGGGGACAGGTGCTTTAGCGCCTGTCCCCGAATATTTACGGCGCAATAAATTTCTTTAACCGATTCATCCTCGCATTCACCTGCGCCATTGTTAAGCAGGACGTCCTGGCGACGCCGAATCCCTCCACGTTGAACGAAGCCAGGGTCGTCGCGTAAATGACCGCTTTGCGCAAATCCGGCTCCGTGATCTTGCCGGCCCTGCTTAAATATCCCATCAGCCCGCCGGCAAAAGTGTCCCCCGCGCCCGTCGGATCGACCACATGGGAGACCGGATAGGCGGGAAAGGCGAACATGAACCGGTCGCAATAGAACAGGACGCCGTGCTCGCCCTTTTTGATGACAACGAGACGCGGCCCCATTTTGCGCAATTTTTTTGCCGCTTTGATCAGGTTGGTTTCTTCAGTCAACATGCCGGCTTCCCCATCATTAAGGACAAACAGGTCCGCTTTCTTTATCACTTCTAACAGATCCTGGCGCATCGTATTGATCCACAAATTCATGCTGTCTAAGCCGACAAATTTCGGGTTGCGCATCAGCTTCAAGAACTTCAACTGCGTATCCGGCCCCAAGTTCGCCAGAAAAACATTCGGGATATTCAGTTGATGCAGGGCGACCTGCGGAACGTAGTTTGATAAAACCCCCAGTTCCGTTGAGAGCGTGATCGCCTTATTGTAATCACCTTTCCTGTATTCCCCATGCCACTGGAAGGTCTTGCCTCCGCTTTCGGTTAACGAATCCAGGTTAATGCCTTTACGCCTTAACAATTGAATATGCCTCGCAGGAAAATCCTCGCCGATGACACTGACCAAATGGACCTTGGTAAACAGGCGCGCGCCCATCGCGAAATGTGCCGCCGAACCTCCCATCAGTTCACGCTTGTCACCGGACTCGGTCTTAACATTATCCAAAGCGACGGTCCCCAAGGTAATCAAGCTCATGGATCAGCTCCTAAGTTTTATTCCCCGATTATTTTTATCAACACTCTTTTCTTTCGCCTGCCGTCAAATTCCCCGTAAAAGATCTGTTCCCAGGGGCCGAAATCAAGCTTCCCCCCTGTGACGGCCACGACCACTTCCCGCCCCATGATCTGCCTCTTCATGTGCGCGTCGGCGTTATCCTCACCCGTGTCATTATGGCGGTACTGCTCAATAGGCGCATGCGGCGCAAGTTTTTCCAGCCACTTGTCATAATCCTTGATCAATCCGCGCTCGTCATCATTGATGTAGACGCTCGCCGTAATATGCATCGCATTGACCAGGCAAAGCCCTTCTTTAATCCCGCTTTTGTTGATGGCCGCCTGCACGTCATCGGTAATATTGATATAGTCTCGCCGCTCCTTCGTGTTGAACAGCAGTTCCTGACGGTAAGTTTTCATAAGACATCCCTCCTGGCTTATGGGGCCTATCAATAGTTGAAATTTCAAAATCCAAATAGTACCAATACTACCATAGAAAACCTATTTTAAAATCTAATTGTACAGCCATTTGGATTTGGGATTTGGAGTTTGTTTTAGATTTTGTAGTATTTGATTTTTGAAATTACTTTCTGAACATTCTTCAAAATATTATGGGTGGTTTATTCTGCGATCTTGGAAGGCATTTTCTCTTTAATCCGCGCGAGGTACTGCTGAAACCGCCGGTCTCTGCGCAAATTGGAAAGATCGCTATCCTGCTCGAGATGCTCAAAATCATAATACCCGCAATGGATCGCCTTTTTAAAGGCTCGGAACGCCTTGTCAATCTCGTTCAATAAAGAATAGCTGCAGGCCAGGTTGTAGAGGACGATCGGGTCCTCGGGTTTCAGCTGGACCAGTTTTTCATCAACCGCTAAGCCCTCTTGATACATGCCGGCTTTTGTATAGAGATCGCCTAAAGCCACCAGGGCCTCGACAAAGTTCGGATTTCTCCGGATGAGGCCGTTGTAGAAATTGATCTCGAAAGCAACATCGTCTTTATTCAGGCCATCGCGCATATCATTTCCCTTCATTTTTCCTTCCGCCTCGATTCATGGCGGAACGAGGTCCGCCTTCGGCGAGATCTCGTCCCCGTCCGGATTCTGAGGGGGGACGGACTCGCACCAAGTCTTATACGTAAGAGTGCGGCCTCAAATACTTGGCAATCCTTGCCACAGCTTCCTTAAGGCTTTCGTAGCTTGACGCGTAAGAGATCCGCACGTACCCATCACAGGATTTGCCGAAAGCAACGCCGGGCACCAAGGCCACTTTCTGCTTTTTCAATAAATTTTGGGCAAAATCAATGGATGACTCCCCTGTCGACTGAATAGACGGAAAGACATAAAAGGCCCCTTCCGGCATATGGCATTTCAGTCCGATATGATTGAGGGCCCCAACCATGTACCGCCGGCGGCGCTTGTATTCACCTTTCATCGCCTGGACGCTTTTAAAGCCGTTTTTTAACGCTTCCCCAGCTGCCATTTGCGCATTAATGGAAGCGCAGAGCATTGTGTATTGGTGGATCTTCGTCATCGCCGCAATAATATGCTGCGGACCGCAGGCATACCCGATCCTGAAGCCCGTCATCGCGAAAGCCTTGGAGAACCCGTTAAGATAGATCACGTGGCCTTTCATGCCGGCCAAGGACGTTAAGGGCGTGTGGTCGAAGTCATAGGTCAGCTCATCATAAACCTCATCGCTGACAACCAGCAGGTTATGTTTTTTAACAACCGTGGCGATCGCCTGCAATTCCTTTTTGGTATAAGAAGCGCCCGTCGGATTGCTTGGATAATTGAGCATGAGGGCCTTGACGTCTTTGCCGCAGGCGTCTTCGATCTGCTTCGGCGTCAGTTTGAATCCGTTTGTAATATCCGTCTTTAAGGTCACGACCGTGCCGCCAGCCAATTCGGCCACGGGGCCGTAAGAAACATACGACGGCTCGGGAACCAAAACCTTGTCCCCGGGATTGAGGGTCGCGCGCACCGCAAGGTCCAGCCCCTCGCTGACCCCCACCGTAACCAAGATCTCTTCTTCCGGGTCATACCGCAAGCCATAACGGTGCTCGAGGAAATGCGCGATTTGCCGGCGCAGTTCCGGCAGGCCTTTGTTCGACGTATAGGATGTAAAGCCCTGCTCAAGAGAGAAGATGGCCTTCTCCCGGATATGCCAGGGAGTCACAAAATCCGGCTCGCCGACGCCAAGAGAGACCACATCCTTCATGCCGAGAACCAGGTCAAAGAAAGCCCGGATCCCGGACGGCGCCAACTTTTCCACTTTTTTCGAAATGCTGATTTTTTTCATTTTTTCCTTCATATATTTATCAATACCTTCAGCCGCAAAAATAATTATAAAACATGAAACGCATAAATCGGCAGAGGCGCGCTCATGGAGTGAAATGGAGCCCCGAGTGAAACGAGGGGCAATTTGAACGACATGAGCATGCCTTTGCCAACAACCCTTTGCACACTCATTTAATAAGAAATATTCAGCCTCTTCGCCTTGGCCCTTTTCTTGAGGATCTGCCCGTCCTCTTTATACTTCTGCAGGAGAAAATGGGTCGTGGTGCTGCGCACCTGCTCCATGGGCGATAACTTAGCCGCGATGAAATCAGAGACCGTCCTGATATCGTCCCCTTCCACCACGACGAGAAGGTCATACGCCCCGGAAACAAGATAACAGCTCGTCACTTCCGGGAAACTGTAAATCCGCTCGGCAATATAATCAAAGCCGACGTCTTTTTGCGGCGACACGCTCACTTCAATAAGAGCGCGGACGAATGATTTGGAATCGCGCACCAAATCAGGATTGAGCACCGTCTTGTATTTTACGATCACGCCCTCTTTCTCATATTTTTTGATGGCTTTCTTGACCGAATCAACGCTCTTGCCCGTCAGTTTGGCGATTTCTTCGGGGCTGATCCGCGCGTCATCCATAAGGACCTCTAATATTTCATCCATGAGCAACTCCCGTCCTGTTCATCATTTTATCAGAATAAAATGATGCGGTCCGGCATCCGCCAAACTTCACGGAGGATAGGGACCTTGTTAATATGTTTTTTACCGAATTCCATAAAATGATTATGACGAAATGCCCGGCCTTGTTTGGTGTATTGTATATCATTTTGGGCTCATCTGCGAATGTTGCGGAAAAAATAATGACAGCCTCCTTAACGCTTCATCAGCTGTTTTAAATTACGGATCTTCTGCCTGAGCGCTTTATTCTCCATCTTTAACAATTCAATATTCCGGGGATAGAGAAGGGACTTCCTTTCTTCCTCAATGATCTGCATTGAAATGTTTTCAATTTTTGCCTCATTTTCCTTAATACCCTCTTCCTGAGCCTCTATTTCAGGCTGCCGCTGTTCATTGACCTTCCGGCACAAGAATTCCATAGACATAAGGTCCAGTTCCAACTCCTGTTTGCGATACTGCAGGTCATATAACTGCAGCTCCTTCAGCCTCTCTACATCGCCAAGGGCCATCGTCCGGCCGCTGAGATAAATGTTCTGGGCCTCCCGTATCAGATCATCGTCGCCGAGGCCTCTGAAGCCGGAAGATTCCCTGTTTTGTTTTCTTTCCTGTTCGCTCATTTTCACATATCCGGGATCAAGCCGTTTCATTTCCCCTTCGATCTGCTCAATCTCCAATTGAAGGCTGATGAGCTGCGCTTTTAAGGCCTTGTTCTCTTCGGCCAATCTCTTGTTCTCCTGAGAAGATTCAATCATCCGGGACCTAATGGGATCAAGGACGTCCGGCTCCTCGGAAAGCTGCTCGGCCAAACCGTCTGTCCTTGCCAGGCCGATAAAAAGGAACAAGAATATTAATAATTTCGGATATTTATTCATAGCGGTTTCATTATACAGATTTGTCGCAGACCGGGCAAGAAGAATGAGATTTTCTGCAATACATATCGAGCAACTTTCGGGTCACTGGCCCGGGGCTTCCCGCCCCGATTCGCCGTTTGCCAACAGAGGTCAGCGGCATGATCCCCATCAACGAATTTGTAACAAAGGCTTCATCCGCATGGAACAATCGCCGGACATCCGCCGCGACGGCCCTAAAAGGGATCTTTGCTTTACGCGCATATTGAATAACCTGCTGCCTTGTGATCCCGTTAAGGCATCCCTCTTTTACCGCAGGCGTGTAAAGAGTCCCTTTCTGCACAAAGAAAATATTTGTCCGGCTTCCCTCAATAATCTTCCCACGGCTGTTTAAAAGGACGGCCTCATCATACCCGGCGGCTTTCGCTTTTATAAAAGCTTCCCGGAAACACCTGTAATTTAAGGATTTGATGTGGAAATCCCTTGTCTTTAACCGCCGTATGTCTGATACCACGGCGTTAAATCCTTTTCTGTATTTGTCCCGGGGATAACCTTCAAACCGCCGACAGACAATGGCCATCCGTAAACGCCGCCGTTCTCTCCAAACGGCCAAACGGACCCTCGCCCCCTGCAAATGATTGGCCTTAAGCGTATGGGTTAGGCAAAATTTCAATTTTTCTTGCGCGTAAGGCGAGCGCATCTTGAAAAATGTGAGCCCTCTGTCTAGACGGCCGAGATGTTCTTTAAGATTTTCTATCTCTGCGCCGCGGACCCTCATCGTTTCAAAGACCCCCTTGCCCTTAATAACACCCGGTTCAAGGGAGTTCATCAAAGCCGTATCTGCCTTTATCATTCGTCCGTCTAAAAAAATCCAATTGCCTTTCATGTGCTGCGCCTTTTTTAGGGGATAGGTGCATATGCACCTGTCCCCAAAGAATCCTGCATGGCCCGGGCCTTAACCAGCGTTTCTTCATACTCCCGTTCGGGGGTTGAGTCCGCGACAATCCCGCCGCCGGCCTGAAAATACAATTTATCACGATAGGCCAGCAGGGTCCGGATCAGGATATTGAAATCCATGTTCCCATCGAAATCAATATACCCCATGGTTCCCGTGTAGATCCCCCGGCGCGTCGGCTCCAGCTCTTCGATGATTTCCATGGCGCGTATCTTGGGGCATCCGGTAACGGACCCTCCGGGGAAACACGCCCGGATCACATCGAAACAATCCTTATCCTGCCGCAAGTTGCCCTCAATGGTCGATGTCGCCTGGAAAACATATTTGTATTCCTCGATCGTCCGCATCTCGCGGACCCGCACAGACCCATAATCGCAGACACGCCCCAGGTCATTGCGCAAAAGGTCGGTTATCATCAGCAGTTCCGCTTTTTCCTTCGCGCTGTTGAGCAATTCTTTGCGCAGCTTTTGGTCCTCAACGGCGCTTCCTCCTCTGGGCCTGGTCCCTTTCATCGGCCTTGTCTGGACCATACGGTTTTCCAAACGCAGGAACCGTTCGGGAGAATTGCACATGAGCGAAAACCCGCCGCAGTCGAGATATCCCCCGAAAGAGACCGGCGATAAATTCCGCAGCGTTTGATACACCCTTCGGGGGTCCACTCTCTTTCCTGTGCAATCACATTCAAACCTCTGGGACAGATTAACCTGATAAATGTCGCCGCAGCCGATATAATCGAGCGCCTTTTCGACCGCTCTCTTATATTGTTCTCTTGTGAAATTGCGCCGAAAAGTTCCCGGCTGACCGAAAGCTTCCACAACAGGCCTTTGCCAAGGGGCCGATGGCCTATGAAGACAGGCCTCTATTTTTTTGACAACGTAGTTCAGGCGCTGCCGCGCCCTCTGCTCTTTTAAACGCGCCGTTTTTTCCGGAAGGCCCGATGATGTTATGAAAAGTTTTTGCGTGAAATGATCGACCGCGAGAACGCAATCATAAAAACCGAAGACCGCGTCCGGAAGACCCAGGCCGTCTTCTGCGCGAAGGCGGATCTTTTCATGATACAGGCCATAATCATATCCCAGATATCCGACGATCCCCGATGTCAACGGCGAATATGGTGAAGAAAATTGCCCTTTGTTTTCACCGCTATATCGCAGAAACTTCTTCTTTAAGAGAGAAAGCGCCTCTTGGCCCTTATGAACAAACGTATCAAACGGTTCAAAGCCGATCAGCGAATACCGCCCGCGGCAGGGGTCATACTGGCTGCTGTCAAGGAAGAAAGCCCTTGGCTCGTCACAAAAACACTCCCAAAGGTCAAAGCCGTCACCCTGAAAGTCAAAACTTTTATAAAGATATGGCTGCATCAGGTCATCATTTCTTTGTTACGACATAGGCAGGCAACAGAACGCACGGATGAAAGGACTGCTTGGTTTTCCGGATATTTTCCAGCCCGAAATCATCCATGGCGTTGATAAACCGGTAACGGCGCAGGCCCGCGTCCCGGCACAATTCCCGAAAGACATAAACGGAAAGCCCTTTGACATCAAGGTCCGAAATCTCAAAAAGGACGCAAAACATGTCCCGGTTGACTTCATGACCGAAGGTGTACGCCTTTATCTTTCCATCGACCATAACAACGCGCCCGGTCAATCCCAGCGGCTGGCAATGCCGCAACACGGTCTCATGCACTGTCCTGTTCTCATCGAGCATATGCGTGTAAATATCCTCGGGATGCGCCCTCCTTCGTCCATCCGCCCATCGTTGATAAAGATCCAGGCATTCTGTTATCATTTCGTCGCTGTAAGGGATATACCGATGTTGATAATGGCCGACAAAATGATTGTAAGAAGAGCGTTTTGGTTTGTATGCGTTTCCCTTAAGAAGGGCGATATCCTCGCGATCGTAGCAGTATTCGTGTCCTCTCAAGTCACATTTGTACTTGTCCGTTGGGAAAAGAGGAAGTTGCTCAGCCGTCACATTTTCAATACGCGTGACACCGCTTCCGCGATTCACGTCTTCCATCATCCCGAAACACGCTTCGATGACATCGGAGGAGACGTCCTTCCCGAGAGGCGGCAGATAAAGAAACTTTCCGGTCTCGTTCTGCGCAAAGACGCACAAACAATCCTCAAGAAGTTTAAACTCGAACTGAAAGAAATCCTGCCATGCGAAAATACTCGTGAAGGAAAAGGAGGATAGTGACCGCCTGCTATAGCCCAAATATCGTTCAACCAGGTCTTTTTGGCCCAACAATGAATTTAATATCAATGATTGTTTCATCGGTCCAATGGAAAAAGATGCTCAATTTCCTGTTCATACCCCGCATAATCTCCGGCGAGCATTGGATTCCTTTTCAGGAAACCAAGGACTTCGGGGCGCCGGACATATTCCTTCAGGCTGCTGACATATTCCCCGAAAATATTGTCTTTCCGCTTTTCTTGGATATAAGGGCATTGTAAATGAACCGCAATGACAAGATCGCCGTTTTCTTGCAATAATAGGAAAGGATATAACCGGCATTCAAAAGGGCGGTGTTCATAAACCCGGCATAGATTGTCCTCTGCGCTGAGAAACGCGCACTGAATGTGTCCTCGATGCTCAACCGTTTGAAGCGCATTGCCTTCGTCTAATTCCTTAAGAAGTCTTTGCGCATAAGGGCATTTCTTGTTTATTTCCTCACGGGCCATCTTAGGGCGCCAGGGACTGTCTTTCCCGGAAAACCGGCAGCATCCGTCACAAGATAAGCATGTTGGTTGAGGGACAAATTGTGGCAGGCCTTTGATCACGTTCATTATTCCCCCAAGAATGTTGCCGCTATTTTACGGTCCCGTGACCGGTTATCAAAATCGACAAAAATGATCTGCTGCCATGTGCCGAGGATCAGGCCGTTGCCGTCAAACGGGACCGTTAAGGAAGGCCCCAGCAAGGAGGCCCTCAAGTGCGAGTGGCCGTTGCCGTCGCCCCAGGCCTCATCATGATTGTAGCGGCCTTTCGGGATCAATTTATCAAACATGTCCGCGATATCTTCAACAAGCCCCGGTTCGAACTCGCAAGTCGTTATCGCCCCTGTCGACCCGATAGCCGAAATATTAACGATCCCTTTTTTCATCTTCGCCGACTTTAACGCTTCCTTCACGTTGGGCGTAATGTCGATAACATCCGTATCCCCTTCTGTCGATAAATGGATATATTCTGTTTTAACCGGCATCTCTGCTCCTTCGCTGAATATTTATATTGCCGAAAGCTATAATTTCAAAATCCCAATACTACAAAATCCCAAATAAACCCGAAATCCCAAATCCAAACACCTATATATTTTGGGATCTTGAGACTGGGATTTATTTGGCAGTATTTGGGTTTTGGTTTTCGAATTTTAAAGTTTGCGTCTCATGGATGTTCAACATCCATTATTTATTTCACCCGGCTGCCCAACGCGACGTCTTTATCCGGGGACAGGACCGAAATGCCGTTCTCATCGGAAGCCGCGAGGACCATGCCCTCGGATGTTTCCCCGCGGATCGTGGCCGGTTCCAAGTTCGCCACAAGGACGACGCGCCGCCCGATCAACTGCTCGGGTGTATAATGTGTCCGTATCCCGGCCACCAATTGCCGTTCCTCGCTTCCCGTGTCCACCTTCATCACATAAAGCCTGTCCGCGTTAGGATGTTCCTTGACCTCTTTGACCTGGGCTATGATGAGTTCCATTTTCTTGAATTCTTCAATGCTGATCATTGTCATCTCCTTTGTGGGGGACAGGTGTTTTAGCGCCTGTCCCCCAAATTATCCTATTATTCTACCCAGGTTGCATATTATTGCAACATATTCTATTCAAAGGCCATGGCCTGGGTTATAATTTAGGGGATAGGTGACAGATATCAATACATCGCAAACTCATAGAAAACGAGAAACGTAAAATCCCAAAATCAAATACTACAAAATCCAAAATAAATC
>JAFGFL010000047.1 GCA_016931055.1 Candidatus Omnitrophota bacterium
TATGCCTTTTCATCATAGAGATCCTTTTGATCGCATGCTCATTGCCCAGGGAAAAAACAACCATCTCTATATTATGACGGATGATGACAAATTTCGTCGCTATGACTGCAGATTGATGCGGTAAGGGAAGTTCGTATTAGCCGCAGATGAACGCTGATAAAGGCCGATAAGATCATATCGATCCACGGATACCACGGAAATCACTGAAGGCAAACTCTGATTCTTTTGGGTTTCTACTTCAAATACCAATGCGCTTTTTCTGTGTTTTCAGTGTGTTCCGTGGATATTGGACATATCAGGTTTTTCTCTGTGGTTTTGTAAGCTTGAGCGAGCGGAAGGAGCGGATGCGGGACAGATTTTCGGTCGGATCCAGAACCGGCATCGTACAGAGCACAGGGAGGGCACAGAGAAGGTTAAAGGTCTTAACTTCAAAGCGACGACAAACACTGCGAAATGGACTTTTTGCGGCAGTACAAGTTTGCAAAAATGAGTACTGTTGGGCGGTCTCACCGACTATTCCGCAGTACTTTTCAATATCGTCTTGACTATTCCGCAAAAGATTGCTAGATGTTCGTTATGCGGCGACTTCAACAAGATATCATCACGAGGGATCTGGCCAAAAAGATGGTTTTTATCACGGGCCCTCGGCAGGTAGGTAAAACCAGTATCGCCAAGTCCATTGCTGAGCACGTTGAGAGGTCTGTATATCTCAACTATGACAACTTTGCCCATCGCGACATCATTCGAAACACCTCCTGGTTGCCTGAAAGCCGGCTGCTTATCCTTGACGAGCTTCACAAGATGCCGGACTGGAAAAATTATTTAAAGGGTGTTTATGATACCAAGCCCCCAGAACAAATGATTTTGGTGACAGGGAGTGCAAGGCTTGATGCCTTTCGACAAGCAGGTGATTCCCTGGCCGGTCGATTCTTTCGCCATCGTTTGAATCCTTTCAGTTTAGCCGAGATCCCCGATTCCAATGAAGCTGATTTGAATCGTTTATTGGACCGAGGTGGGTTCCCTGAGCCTTTTCTTGCGGATCGTGACGAGGATGTTCACCGCTGGCGAATGCAGTATGTCGATGGATTGATTCGAACCGATATCCTCGATTTTGAGAAAGTTCATGATTTTCGAGCGATACAGTTGACTCTGGATTTGCTGCGGCGAAGAGTTGGGTCTCCTGTTTCATGGACATCCATGGCCAGAGATGTTGGCTGCGCTCCCAATACGATTAAACGCTATGTTGAAATATTGGAGGCGCTGTTTATTATTTTCCGGGTTCTGCCGCACCATCGAAATATTGCCCGATCTCTTTCGAAGGAGCCGAAGATTTATTTTTATGATACCGGCATGGTTGTGGGGGATGAAGGGATTCGATTGGAAAATCTGGTTGCGGTCAGTTTGTTGAAGCATCTCAACTATATTGAAGATAATCAGGGACAGCGATGCGAACTGCGGACGCTGCGGACGAAAGAGGGTAAAGAGGTCGATTTTCTAACGACTGTCAATGATCTTCCGGAGATGATGATAGAAGTTAAATTGTCCGATAGCCGTTTGAGCGCACCGCTGCGATACTTTCACGAAAAATATTCTCTTTCGGCGACCCAGGTTGTTAAGAATCTCTCTGTTGAACGGATGGCGGGGGATATAAAAATCTGTCGGGTGTTTAATTTTCTTAAAAGCCTTGCCTGCTGACTGTTGCTATTGAAAGTGTTGACACATCATAGGGCTTATTGGACGCTGATTACCCCCGAAAATGGGTCATTTTTGCATGCCGGCCGAAATTCGCAGACGCACAGACGGCTGAGGAGAATAACTTAAATCAAGGCTTTATTTCTCACGGAGACACGGAAAAAACCTGAAATTGATAAAACCCTGATAAATCCAAAAGCATTTTTACAGGGATACAGTGGATGTTGGGGATTTGATCCAACCCCTAAAACCGGACAGTATGTCTAAGTGGGCAGGTATTTACTCTTTACTATTGGAAAATCTCAGGGGTCAGGTGTTTACTCTTTACTGTTGAAATGAATCCAGGCAAAGCGGGATTTACCCGCATGAAGGGGTCAGGTGTTTACTGTTAATAAAATGATGCTATAATGGCAGAAACGTCGAAAAAAAGGTTCTGCTATGCCTCGTAAACCACGCATTGATCATCCTGGTTATTATCACATCATTAATCGCGGGGTGAATCGACAGAATGTTTTTCTGGAGGATGAGGATAAGAAAAAATTTCTGGAAATACTGGATACCTCTCGTGAAACATATCAGTTTACGCTCCACTCATTCTGTGTCCTTGATAACCACTATCATCTGCTGCTTGAGACCAAACGAACTAATCTTTCTCTGGCGATCCGCTACATCAATTCCCGGTATGCTGCGTGGTTCAATAAGAAAACAGATCGCATTGGCCCGCTATGGCAGGGGCGATTCAAGTCCTGGTATATTCATGAGGAAGAGTACCTCTGGCTTTTGCTTCGCTATATTGAAATGAACCCGGTCAAGGCCGGAATGGCGAATATACTTGGAGATTATCCGTTCTCGTCGTCTTATTATGTTGTGAACAGGCTTCGTCCTGATCTCCTTTCCGGTTCATGCCTGTATGAGAAGGACATCCGGAATTGGCTTTTGCTATCTGGGGATGAGCTTGAATCTATGACGAATTTTCAGTCTGTGAAAATCGAGAAGCAGGATGACAAAATCGCGGTGAAGAATAGGCTTCCACTGAATGAATACTTCTCGATTGATAATACTCGTGAGCAACGAAATGACTCGATGCTTAAGGCATTTATGGATGGATACAAACAGTCAGAAATTGCCCGATTTCTTGATCTTTCAACTGTTGCTGTCTCGCGGTGCATAGAGCGGGAAAAACGCAAAAATATGTTATTTCGAGAAATCAGGGACAAGGGGTTATTCTGGAGTTATTCTTCAGATATCGAGTACGGTCCGGAGAAGAAAAATATTCTGATTGAAACGATCCTCAAGTATGGCGACATGAGTCATATCTTTGCGGCCTTGGACTTGTATGGAAAACGATCAGTTTATTCTGTTTGGCAACAGTGTATTCGTCACGACGCCCGTTTTAAAAAACTGAATTATTTTATCGCCCGAATTTTCTTCAATCAGGATGTAGAAGCCGCTGAATTTAACGAGGTGAGGAATGCTAGAGCCGAAAAACTTCGATTGCTTGCAGGATAATACGCGGACACTGTTATTTGAGTTAAAAGACACGGCTCCTTTTCTTAGGAACTACACTTTTGTTGGTGGTTCTGCGCTCGCATTGTATCTATGTCATCGGAAAAGCGAAGATCTTGATTTTTTTACCTATGAGGATTCATTTAGCAAATCAGAAATCCTTGATTACTGTCGTCGCTTTGAGAATTTTGTCATCCTGAATGATAGTGACAATCAACTGGACCTATTGATATCTGGGATTAAGGCCACTTTTTTTAACGCGAGATGGAAGTTTTTGCAGCCGTTGGACAGTGGTCCGTTAAACATCGCAACATTAGATGCTCTTGCCGCCATGAAAATTAATACGCTTTTTTTGAGGGCCAAGTATCGCGATTACTATGATCTGTATTCCCTTGTAACCAGAGTCTATGACTTGAAAGGTCTGTATGATTGTGCAAAGGGTATCGTTCCTGGATTGACATTCAAGCTCTTGTGCATCGCTCTGACCTACATCGATGACATTGAGGATGACTCAATTGCTCATTTACAGCCTGAGTTCAAACTGACTAAAGAGGAAATTCGTTCTTATTTTGAGCAGCAGGTGCGTAATTTGACTTTTTGACGATTGGATCTGTGTTTTTGGTTTTTTGCCGCAGACCTACACGGACAAAAACTGGACAAATCTTCCTCGCACAGAGACACAAAGACACGGAGGAGGGCTTTAGACTTGAAACCTTTTTTGTTTCGTACGGAGAGCATAGGCGATGAGAAGCTATAATCAGGGATAAATCGGATTAAAAACAGTCCACTGAATTCACGGAGCTCACTGAAAGCTGAATAAGGGATTCTTGAGATCAGATGTTTACTTTTCGCAGACGCACAGACGGCTGAGGAGAA
>JAFGFL010000048.1 GCA_016931055.1 Candidatus Omnitrophota bacterium
AAAAATCAAATGCCACCAAGAAACGAGCACGAGCTCATGGAGCGAGCCCGAGTTTTAATGGTACTTTATTTTCCTTAATTTAGAATAAATAAAGTGCCGCCAAGGCATGGCCAAGAATCTTTGAGCGAAGAAGCATGAAACACTACCGCGTTGTCCTGGCAATCGGCATTATTGAAATCTGTATCGGCGGCAGCACGCTCCTGGGCAATTTGATCACGTCCGTTCTGTCTCAAAACAGCAAGTCGTTCGGCGTTCTTTGTTTCGTCATCATTGCCGGCTTGATGTCGGCCTTTCTCGGTCTCGGGCTTTTGAAATTCCGGAGAGAAGCCTTCCGGCTCTTGTTATATTTTTCTTCCGTGATCATCCTGAGCAAAGTCCTTATTTTTATGGACGTGATCCGCTTAAACGGGGCCCTGGAAACGGTCATCCCGGGCTCCATAAAAGATATCGCTTCTGTCATTTATCACGGATTTGTTATTGCCTATCTCAATAAACCCGGCATCAGGCAGATCTTTCACAGGTAATGATTGACAGTGTTGGAAATTTTTGCCGGGGTGGCGGAACTGGTAGACGCGCCGGTCTCAAAAACCGGTGATTTCACAATCATGCGGGTTCGATTCCCACCCCCGGCACCATTTTATATAAGGAAAATAAGGGCAGACGCACTGGACTCAAAATCCAGCGACCGATGAGGTCATGTGGGTACGACTCCCACCTTCGGCACCATATATTAAGGAAAGTGAGTACGGCATTAATGTTCCTCTGAACTAATAACCATTTGTTCAGAACAAATTAATGCCGTGCTGATTTCCATATAAAGTTTGGAATAATCAGTGCGGCACCAGCTTTCCTAAATTTTTAATGAAGCTGGCAGTGCATTTCCTTTCTGCTAAAATTTCTATGTCATCCCGCAAGATTACATCACACATACTTCCCCTCTCGCTGTTTCTCATTAGTTTTCTTCTCCGCTTATCCTTAATCAGCAAAGGGCCTTACCACCTGGACTGTCTTAATTTAGCTATCCAAGCCGAGAAATCTTTGGACACCCTTTCTCTGCAGAACCAGTTTGGCTTCGGTTACCCTGCCACCGTCTTTCTCGGTGCCATTTTTATCTTCATCTCAAGGCTTTTCTCCCAAAATGACCCTGTCCTGGCGGTCAATCTCATGAGCGTTGTCATGAGCTCTTTGTGCATACCCGTTTTCTTTGCCATCGCCGAAAAGCTCTTCGGCCGCCTCACCGCGGCTCTCAGTTCCATCCTGTTTTCCTTAACCCCCATCTTCCTGGGGGTATCCGTGTTCGGCAAAAGCCACACCCCAAGCCTGTTCTTTCTTCTCTTAAGTTTGTATTCCCTTCTGACTTTTTTTGACACACGCGCCAAAAGGCTTTTGATTGCCGGCGGTTTTTTTATGGGATTAATGGGCGCCGCCCGCCTGCAGGATATGGTCCTTATGGTCATCCCGTTTAGTTTTCTTTGCGTTTTAGGGACAAATAGCGAGGATCACAGCAAAACAAGAAATGAGTCCCTTCAAAGATTGTCCGTTTTCTGGGTTACGGCCCTGGCCGTAACCCTCATTGGGCATTTGCCTTTTCTGCTTCAAAAGGATCACGCTCTTTATGCGCATAATATCTTGAAGTTTTGGGGGCAAGGAATTACATGGAATTTCCGGGGAATGTTTTCTTCGTCTCTCGCAGTGAGTTTTGTCTTTCTTATAAGGGCCTTGAGCGAAGCCGGATCCGTTATGTCCCTCGTCGGGCTCGTTTTCATCGGGAAAAAGTCTCCCCGGATCCTGTTCTTTTTCCTGTTATGGCTGTGCTTCCCTCTTTTCTTTTACGGCAATTTGCATACAACCGTTCCCCGCTTCTTTACATTTATCCTGCCTCCCCTCATCATGGCGCAGGGATATTTGTTCGCAAAATCCATGAGCATCAACAGCGCATTCCGTATAACATCCACGGCCATTTACTGTTTAATCCTTTATTTGACGTTCACATCGATATTTCCCCTCTTATACGCCAGGCACGCTTATGCCTTATTACCCGATTACGCCAAATGGGTGTCAAAAACAATGGGCAAGGACGCCTGGCTCATTACGACAGATGACCGTCTCTTCTATGAATACTATGGAAACGTGAACGTTCTCGGCAGGCCGCTGGGCCTTCGTTTTCTGGAACAAAAGGCCTTAAGCGATTTTAAAAAGAAAGTTGACGCCTTGTTAGATAACAATACCGCGGTCTATATAACATCCGTCGGCTTATTCTCATATGATCCTGACAAAAAATTCTCTTCCCTTATGAATGAGAACTATCGCTGGGAAATTGTTGGGACAAGACCTTATGAAGATTGGCACAGGGATATCTTGAAGCAAAATATCGTTCCTAATCAGCTTTTCCGTATAACCCCGGGCGGGAGTATGTGATAAAATGGAGCCCTGCGGCCTTACGAGGCTGGGTCAAATGACATTTTTAACGCTAATTTTCGCGAATTGCACGCGAATAATCGCGAATTTACGGCCAAAATTTGCGAAAATTCGCGTTTGATTTGCGACCATTCGCGTTAAAAGACTCATTTGTCCCAGTCTGTTACAGCCGTGGTTTTCTGCGCGAAGACGGCTAAAACTGCAGCATTATTTGACTCATATAAAAAAATAAGGTACACTCTAACCAAAAGGCCAAAAATCGTTAACCCTCTAAAACGGGAAATCTCATGAAGAAATATCTTCTGACACTATGGCTTACCCTGACCTTACTTAACCCTGCTTTTGCGAATTCCGAGAACTTAAAAATCATCACTTTAAAAAGCGACTCTACGCTTAAAGGCAAAGTAATCGAACTCAGAGAAGGCATTTACACGCTTGAAACTCCGGACCTCGGTCAAATAAAAGTCCCCGAATCGAACATCTTGAGCATCGCTTCCTTTGACGCTTCCGTTCCCCAGGATGTCCCGTTAGACAAAAATAAGGAAAAGCAGAAGTTAGAAATAATGGGCCAGGTTAACCAAGCCCAACAGGATATCCTTTCAGATCCTGGGCTCATAACGGATTTTCAAGGGCTTGTCGCTGATCAGGAAATTCAGTCGCTGATATCCGACCCGAAACTTTTGGACGACGTGCTCAGTTATGATCCCGACAGAATCGATCAGAACCCGAGCATTCAAAGGCTCATGCAAAACGAGAAAATACAGGCTCTGATGCTAAAAATCCAGCAAAAAATGTCGGGGCAAGAATAACCAAGCCCCTATTGTACCCTCACCCTTTTTAACGACCCGCAGTACAGTTTTAAAGTCTTGACCAACACCCCTGGGCCATGACCCCAAATACGAAAACTTCCTTTCTGCCTGTTCGGATTGAACTTCACCGGCACTTCTTCGATCCGGGCCCCTTGTTTTGACATCTTCCAATAGAATTCAACGTGGATGTCAAATCCATCCGCTTTTAAATCAGCGTTCTTAAGAGCCTGGCGGCGCATGGCCACAGTTCCCGAACCGATATCCGCGACCGGAATATGAAATAATAACTTACATAGAAGATAATAAAGCCGGCTGCAGGCCTTACGCGCAAAAGGAGTGCCGTTGGATGCCCCGCGATATCTCGAAGCGACAACGATATCCCTATTTTCAAGTTTTTTCAATAATACCGGAAGGACATCCGCCCCAAAGGGAAGGTCGCAGTCACAATAAATGATATTTTTCCCCTTCGCTTCTTTCAACAGCCTCCGCAAGGTGAACCCTAATCCTTTATTCGAAGAATTATAATAGCTTTTGACCCGAGGACATTGGGAACCTAATTGTTTTAACGCCTCGCCGCTTTGATCTGTGCTGGCGTCATCACACAACAGGATCTCATAGTCCGCTTGGAAAGAGTCCATGACAGCAATAACCTGATGAACCGAATCTGTTAATATTCCCGCAGCGTTATAAACAGGAATGATGATAGAAGTATCCACCGGCATCCAACGGCCTTTCTGTTAAAGCGCGCCGAAATAACCCTTAAAAAGCCCCTCATAACGGTCGGCCTTTTGTCCTTCCCCCTTCTGCCGCAAAAGGAGAAGCGATGTATTCAAATGTTCCCGGGCTTCGGAGGTCTTGCCCAGAAAAGCGCAGATCCCGGCGAGGTTATAATAGGCTTCGGCATATTCCGGATCTAAGAGAATAGCCTCCTCCAGGGCCTCCTTCGCTTTACTGTTTTCACCCAAAACCGTATACGCTTCTGCCATTGTAAAATATGTTACGGGATCATTCGGCCTGATCTTAAGGGCCTCTTGAAAACTTTCGACCGCTTTCTCCGGCATATCGTGGCGGATATAAACCAATCCCAAATCCGTCCGCATCAAAGCGCTCCGGGGATTGGCCCTGACCGCAGACTCATACAAAGCGGCCTCACTTCTCATATCCAGATTCCTGGCCCATATCCGAACTCCACCATAGACCGTAATCAAAACCGTCAGTATCACTCCCAGCGTAGCGGCGCGGACCTTCAGGAAATATCTCTTGCTTTGAAGCATTTTATTCATATACCATCCGAATAACAGGCAAAACCCCAGCGACCCCGGATAAAGATACCTTTCGGCAAAATATATTCCGCTGGGCACGATATTTGAGCCCGGCAAGAGGCCGATAAAAAACCACCCTATACAAAACGTGACCAAAGGATCCTTTCTGTAACTTTTGAATGCAAAATACCCGATCAGCCCCAGAACAAATAAGGATAAGAGCGCTTGCGGGTCAATCGCCGATTGCGACAGTACGGAAACGCGGTCAAAATCATCCTGATCAAAGGAGGATATCCCTCTGGAGATCACGTGGTTGAACGTCAGCGTGACCGGGAAAAAGCTGATATAGACATATTTGGCCCAGGCCTTGACCGTCACCAGCATGGTCAGATAAAAACTGTCGTATAAATAACGGCCGCGCGTGATGGACCCCAACGTGAAATATTTCGCGGCCACATAGGAAACGGAAAACATAAAAAACGGGAAATTCCTTAAGAATATTTTCCTAAGCGGTATTTCCTTGAATGGAAAACATAGATCGTAGCAAAGAAACAAGATCGGCAAGATAATACAAAGTTCGTGAAGATAAATAGACAAAAGCGCCAATACAAGCGATGTTATGTAAAACCCGCGATCAAGCCCGCCGTCTTTGCGTCGCCCTTTGATGTAGAAATAAAAAGCGATAAACAGGAGATTGACCCCGACCGCATCGACGCTTCCTGTCAAAGACGACACATATTCCACATGGACAGGATGAAGCGCAAATAACAAAGCGCATAGAAAAGTGGGACGCCGGTCATTAAAGAAAAACAGGCCGATCTGGTAAACGATAAAGATCGACACAAGGTAGTTGATAAAAGCAAAGACATGATGCCCGAAAGGGTTCAGGCCGAAGAGATGATAGTTGAGCGCGTGGACCAAAGTCTTTACGGGTGAAAAAATGCCTTCCTGCCCTGGCGGAGGCGCATACCCCAGGAAAAATTGCGGAAGATTGCCCCAATCCCGGATCAAAGGCCAATGGACAATAAAATCATGGTCATCCATCAAGAACGGGTTATGAAAAACATTGCTGTAGGCCAACAAGGTCAATAAAAATATGATCCCTAAACCGACCCATGAGTTATGAAGCCACTTTGAAAAGTGTTCGCGCATATTTAACACCTTCTCAAATTTTCCCCTCCCCCTTTATGGAGCCTGCCTGCAGACAGGGAGGTTAGGTAGGGGTGACATGTTCGGAAATCCCCCTCCCCTATCCCCTCCCGCAAGGGGAGGGGAATTCTTGTTTCAATCACGCGTGTTGCCGGCGGCATGGTGATCCCGATTTTCTTCAAACAAAAACGGACCATATGATAAATGTAATGCCTGGCATAAATCCAGTGATCAGGATTTCCCGTCGCCAAACCAATGACCGCATCCGCCGCAAAACTGATCAATGAACATACCGGCACGGGCAGGCGCTCAAAGAATCCCGGTCCGATTGTCCGGCGCAAAGGACCGGGCAAAACCGGGATCAATTTGAAAAGAGCTTCATAAGCTTTGTATTTTTTCCTTTTCTGAGGGGACATCCCCTTTTCGCTATCACGGTAAAAGTCAAAGTCAAGCCCCTCGTTCAGGCGTTTTACCTCATCGGGAGTAATGAGCCCAACTTCCAAACCGCGTTTGACCAGTTCCGTCCCGGGAAGAAAGTTTGTCCAGAAGGTTTGTATGCGATACGGCGGGTGTTGAATGTATAATTTCCTTGCATCTTCCTGGGCCTTCATCGATTCTCCCGGCAGGCCGAACATGTGGTCCACTTTGGCGCGGATTTTATATTTACGCATGACCTCCATGGCCCTGTAAATGTGTTCAGACCTTTCATATCGATGGATCTCCCGGCACTTGAACTCATCGTCCATGCTTTGAATGCCCATTTGCACGTACCGGCATCCCGCCTCCGAAAGCCACCGGGCGATATCTTCATCCATATATCTCGGATGGGTCAAACATTGAAAAGGAACATCAATCTCCTTTTTGTACCAATCAAGAAATTCCTTAAGCCATTTCTTATCCATCGTGAAAACGTCATCCTCAAATTCGAGAAAGCGCAGTTTGTACCGTCTTTTCGCCATATGCAATTCCCGCATCATGTGCTTTACGCTGCGCCGGCGGACATACTTTCCCGCTTTCTCATCGGGCAATTGCGCGAAATAACTGTTAAAACAGAACGCGCAGCGGTACGGGCATCCCCGCGAGGCCATGGTCAGATACCAATCGCCGATACAGATATGGTCTTCCCACAAAGTCTTGTCAAAAACCGGCAGCGCATCAAGGTCTTCAATAAACCCGGCTTGAACACCTTTGACAACTTCCCCATCCGCCAACTTGTACCTTGTATTTATGATAGGCGCCGTCCCTCCCCCTTCGCTGATGGCCCGTAAAATCGCCGGAAACGCTACGTCCCCCTCCCCCACGCAGACGTAATCAACTTGAGGCTGAGATATCACACGGTCAGGAACGGCTGAGACATGCGCCCCGCCAAAGATGGTTTTGACAAAAGGTAAAATCATTTTGGCTTCTTTGGCGATGGAAAGCGTCCATTGATAGGTCCCGGTTAAAGGCGAAAAAACCAAAACATCGGGTCGCTGGCGCCTGATGGAGGCGATAACTTCTTTCCGGTCATCAAAAAAAGAGGCCAGAAAAGGCGCCTTTAAGTTGTATCGGTCATTAAAAAGGGAAGGGCTGAAGGCGAGGTCAACCATGTTGCCGTGATGTTTGGCAATGGCGGAAAGCAAACTGATCCCCAGTCGCTCCCACCCGAGAGCGACAAATGTAATGCGCATAAATTTACCTTTAGAAATTCGGGATTAAAAACGGGACTATTATATCAATATTAACTTTGATTGTATACCGTAAGGACGCTGCATTTCAGTGTCTCTCTAAGGCATGCCTGAGCTGCACCCTCGCTCTGGTCTGCCTGCCGGCGGTCAGGCCCGGGTACTGCTCAGGCCTTTTCTGATATTTTTCGCTTTCTATATGGTATGCCTGAGCTGGCCGCAGGCCGCTGAGACATCTTTGCCCCGCGGAGTGCGTATGGTCGCATGCACCCCTAAACGTTGGAGTTGGTCCCGAAAAGAACATATTTGATCGCGGGAAGGCGGTTCATAATCAAATTCGGAAACAGGATTACACGGGATCAGGTTGATCTTGCACAATAGTCCTTTTAACAAACGGCCCAATCCCTCGGCCGCTTTCTCCGTGCACGTCACACCTTTGATTAAAATATACTCGAAGGTGATCTGGCGCCTGGTCGCTTCGCTGTATTGCCTGCAGGCATCAATTAAATCCTTGATGGGGTATTTTTTATTGACCGGCATCAGGATATTGCGCGATTCATCGCTGAAGCCGTGCAGAGAAACCGCCAACTCAATCTGGAGCCCCTCTTCCGCTAACTTTTTGATCATAGGGATTATTCCGCATGTGGAAACGGTGATCCTGCGCGCGGCAATATTCAGCCCCTTGGGCGAGTTGATCACACGGACCGCTTTGATGAGATTGTCATAATTATCCAAAGGCTCGCCGACCCCCATAAAAACAATATGCGATATCCGACGCGCTTCCGTGATCCTGTTCATGGCCAGGATTTGTGACAGGATTTCGGCGCACGTCAAATTTCTCTTCCATCCGCCTATTCCGCTTGCGCAAAACCGGCAGCCGAACTTGCATCCCGCTTGCGTCGAAACACAAAGCGTCACCCGCTGGGAGGCCGGGATCATGACCGTCTCTATCTTTTCTTTATCCTGCAGTTCAAAAAGGACCTTTACCGTCCCGTCCGATGAAACGTTCTTCTGCAGAACCGCCGGTTCAAAAAGGATAAAATGCCCTTTGAATTGCGCGCGCAGGCCCGAAGAAAGATTGCTCATTCGGTCAAATTGACGGACCTGTTTTTGATAGATCCATTCGAAAACCTGATCGGCGTGAAACGGCGCCTCATGAATAGAATCGAGATAGGCCGTCAATTCCGGGTAGGATAAATCGCGGATATCGCACTGATTTCTGACCATGTTCGTTAAATATCCGATTAAGAACCTATGACCTCACCGATCGCGCGGAATTTCTGATACCGCTTCTCAATGAGTTCATCGATGGAAAGAGAGGATAGTTCCTTGATATGTTTAAGAATCACTTCTTTAAGGATGGCCGCGGCGTAATCCGGATTTTTGTGCGCCCCGCCCGGAGACTCCGGGATGATCTCGTCAATAATGCCGAATCCAAGGAGATGTTCGCTGTTGATCTTCAGCGCTTCGGCCGCCTCCGGCGCCTTGACACTGTTGCGCCAGAGGATCGACGCGCATCCCTCAGGGGATATGACGGAATAATAGGCATGCTGCAACATACAAACCTTGTCCGCAACCCCGATGCCCAAAGCCCCTCCGCTGCCGCCTTCCCCGATAATCGTTGCCACGATCGGTGTCTTGAGGCACGCCATGTCGCGCAAATTCGACGCAATCGCCTGCGCCTGTCCGCGCTCTTCCGCCCCGATTCCCGGATAAGCCCCGGGAGTATCAATAAGGATAACAACGGGTAAATGGAACTTTTCCGCCAGCTGCATGACCCGAATGGCCTTTCGGTACCCTTCGGGATGGGCACACCCGAAATTGCGCATCACGTTCTCCTGAGTGCCCCTCCCCTTCTGATGGCCCAAGATTAAGATTTTTGTCCCGTTTAACCGCGCAAACCCGGCGACAAGAGCGAAATCATCGGCGAACTGACGGTCTCCGTGCAGCTCAATAAAGTCTGTTGTCATCATGCGGACATAATCCAGGGTATAGGGCCTGTCGGGATGGCGGGCGATCTGGACCCTCTGCCAGATCGTCAGGCGGCTGTAAATCTCCCTTTTCATTTTTTCCAATTTCTCTTCGAGCTTTTTGATCTCGGGATCCAGGGAAATGTTCCTGTCCGTCCCGAAGTGCTTCAGCTCTTCGATCTTGGCCTCTAATTCGATAACGGGTTTTTCAAAATCCAGTACGCTCATCATTTGCCCCTAACAATAAAAACTCATAGTTGACAGCGTTTTATTCTCATGAAATAACAACGTCAACTATGAGTTAATCTTTGACATTCAATCGACCACAATGACTTTCGTTCCTTTCGGAATAATGCTGTAAAGCTCTTCGACATCTTCATTGCGCATCCTGATACAACCGGCGGTGACCTGTTTTCCGATTGACTCCGGATCAATCGTTCCGTGAATACCGTAGCCGGGAAGATCGAATCCGAGCCATCGGCTGCCCAAAACATTTTGCGGACTTTCCGGCGGGACCACGATCCCCTTGTTAAACCAGACAGGATCAACGAGCCTTGTAGTAATCGTAAATTCGCCGACCGGCGTGCTGTTCCCGTTTCCCGTTGAGACATTGTAAACCTTAAGGACGTCTCCGTTATCTTTTAAAATGAGGATATTTTGGGACTTGTCGACAAAAATACTAAAGGCCCCTGTCCAAACGCGCAATTTTTGCCCGACACGGATCATATTACTATCCAGATTATTGCTCCTTTTGATCAGCTCAATCGTCGTTCCGTATTTTTTCGCCAGATCCCCAAGGGTATCCCCGCTTTCAACCTTATGGATGACTGATTTAACAGGAACAGGCGTATTAGAGAAAATGAGCTTCATGTTCAATTCTTCCAGTTCTTTTTGCACTCCTTCAACGTTTCCAAAATCAGGATGTTCCGAAAGGATCTTCTGATAGGCCTCCTTGGCTTGAAGGATTTCGCCTTTTGCTTTTAAAACGGAGGCTTGAGTATAAAGCTTCGTGCCTGTCATGCCCGGCTCCTCCGGCGCCGTTTGAATAGACGCTTGTTTATCCTTTGGAAAAAGCAATATGACGACCACAAATAAAACAACCGCTCCGCCAATTAAAAGTTTTTTATTCACGATATTCATTCCTCCGTATTATTATGACCACATCCGATAGAAAATGCTGGCAAGGATGATCCCCAAGATGCCCCCAATGATCACCTGCAAAGGCGAGTGGCCGATGAGTTCAAATAACCGGTCGGCCTCGATTCTGCCTTTCCAATACATGTCATCGAGAATCTGATTGAGGATGGCTGCCTGCTGGCCAGCCGACCGCCGGACCCCCTGCGCGTCAAACATCGTCACAAAGGCAAAAACAACGGCTAAAGCAAACGCGACAGAATCAAAACCAAGATCCAAGCCGCATGTTGTCGCCAATGCCATTGCCCCGGCGGCGTGACTGGAAGGCATCCCGCCGGTCCCGATGAACCATTTAAAATTAAATCTCTTCTCCCGAATAATACCCAGACAAACTTTGATCACTTGGGCGATGGCCCAAACGAGCAAAGTGATCATTAAAATCTTGTTATTGAAAAAAGCCTTCAAGCTGTCCGAAACCCTTATTCTTCAATTTGTTAGACTTCTGCTTTATTTTTCGGATGTTTCAAATATTTGACGGGAAATAGAAATTGTGTTAGGTTATATTATAAACAGCAAGCCCAAAAAAGCAAGGTCTTTTACTTTTACACCCTGCCTCTCTTTATTCCCCAAAACGATTTTACCCCTTAATATTCCGTGATTCCCGCTTTCGTACTGACTTTCCTAAATGATTTATTTGGATGAAGTCAGTGCGTACCAATTACATCTAAACAATTATGGAAAATTGGTACGCGTGAATGACATTATGAATTCTTATGTTTATAGTGTCCTCCCCGCGGAAGCAAGACTCTTGCAATTGTCATCATATCAAAAAGGAAAAAACATGACAAAAAATCAGTACAAACCGAAAACAATCTTAATTCCTCAGGAGTGCATTGAAAGCAAAATACTGTTCATTCGAGGAAAAAAGGTAATGCTTGATCGTGAATTAGCAAAACTGTATGGGGTCTCAACAGGTCATTTAAAGAGAGCCGTTAATCGCAATATAGAAAGATTTCCCCATGATTTCATGTTTAAACTCAATAAGGATGAGGTTGAAATTTTGAGATGCCAAATTGGCATCTCAAAGAAAGGCCGTGGTGGGTCAAGATATCTTTCGTATGCATTTACACAAGAAGGCGTTGCCATGCTTTCCAGTGTGCTTAACAGCGAAAGATCCGTTTTTGTAAATATCCAAATCATGAGGACTTTTGTCAAACTGCGGGAACTTATGCTTTCGCATAAAGACTTGTCTGAAAAAATCGAGAGTCTGGAACGCAAATTTAATGAACACGATAAGAATTTCGTGATTGTCTTTGAAGCAATTAAAAAGCTGCTTGAGCCGACAGTGCAACGTAAAAAACCTATCGGGTTTCATCCATAGGTTATTAAAAAACAGGAGAAAAAATCATGCTAGCAAAAACGTATTGTTGCAGCAGAATTAAAAGGATATTTGGATATTCGGAGATGGGGAGACGGGACATTCGGGCTTTGGGATTCGGGGGACAAGACCATGCCGGCATTTAAAGACTTGTGGATATGGAAAGAATCTTATGAACTAATGCTCGAAATTCCTGAATTTGCGAAATCTCTGCCAAAAGAAGAAAAATACCGTAAAAGAGATCAAATTGAACGATCATCGTCTTCTGTTCCTGACAATGTCTCCGAAGGATATATGGCTTATTATTATCAGGATAAAATCAAATCACTTTATGTTGCCAGAAAAGAAGCTGCTGAAACGCAAAATCATATTGAAGCATTAAAAGGCAAGAAATATTTAGACACGGAAATAGCTGATATTTGGTTCTCAAAATATCAAAGAATCATAGCTGGAACCAATAGTTTTATAAATGATATAAGGAGAAAACGTGATCATGACAAATGAACATACCACCAAATGTTCGAATGCCCGAACACCCATTTTCCAAATAATCCTATATCCAAATGCACCACAACAAGGAGGTAAAAATTGCTAGCAAAGACCTATTCATACGGGATCAACGGCCTGGATGCGTATCCTGTCTGTATCGAGATCGACGCGGCCAGGGGGCTTCCCACAACAGTCATCGTTGGGCTGCCGGATAGCGCGATCCGCGAAAGTAAAGAACGTGTCCGTTCGGCCATCAGAAACAGCGGGTATCAATTCCCGAGCGGAAGAAACACCGTGAACCTTTCCCCCGCAGACACAAAAAAAGAAGGCCCTTCCTTTGACCTGGCTATGGCCATCGGGATTCTGGCCGCTACAGAGCAGGTCAATCCTGCCTATTTGGGCCAATATGCCTTTCTCGGCGAGCTTTCGCTGGACGGCCGCATTCAACCCGTCAGCGGCGCGTTGCCCGCCGCCCTTGCCATGTCCAAAACCCGGTTTAAAGGCTTGATCCTTCCTTCGGCCAATGCCCCGGAAGCGGCCCTTGCTCAAGATACCCGCATTTACCCGGCAAAAACCTTAAATGATGTTGTCTATTTTCTGGAAGACCCGAGCACGTTCCTGTCCTTTAAACAAGAGCCGCCGCCAAATTTTCCGAGTCCGATCGACTATGACGTCGATTTCAGCGATGTCAAAGGGCAAACCCATGTCAAACGCGGGCTTGAGATCGCCGCCGCCGGGAACCATAACGTCCTTTTGATCGGCCCGCCGGGAAGCGGCAAAAGCATGCTGGCCAAAAGACTGCCAACGATCCTTCCAGATATGACCCTGGAAGAATCCCTGGAAACAACGAAGATCCATTCCGTCATGGGGCTATTAGACACCCAACAAGGCATT
>JAFGFL010000049.1 GCA_016931055.1 Candidatus Omnitrophota bacterium
CGGGCATCGATTTCTTCTACTTTCTTTTCAACTTTAACCAGTCTCAAATCGATTTCAGTAACCTTCACCCAGGTCCTGGCCACGGTTGTTTCAAGCGATTCAATCTTTGATTTTATAAAATCAAGGCCCTGGAATATTGCCTTTTGTTGGGACAGGATCTCTTCTAATATCGTTCCCACTTGGGTTTCAGTATACAGATTCTTTTTCCTCGCGCCTTTGTCTTTACTCATGGGGTTAATAATAAATCTTCCCCAGCGCGTTGTCAAGCGGAGAATCTTTGTCGGGTCTGCCGAGGTTACTTCGGTCACTACCCTTGCTCTGAGTGAAGGCCGCGGCCTATCCTTTGGGAAGGCTTTCCTGAGAGAAACTGACAAAGACAGGATATTTCGTGTTGTATCTGGAGATCTTCTTATAAATAGTATCCCGATCAGGATTATGTTCGAGAAGCCAGCCGCTTACCGGCTTGGAGCCCTAGGGACTTCACCTATGGTTGACGCAGGAGAGGTTGACAAAATCTACCGTGGCAGGTATTTGGCAGCCTCTCTTATCAATTTTTCAATGCCTTTGTACCCATTTCAACCTCGCAGGTTGAAGTGGGGTTATGTGACGGGAAGGGTCCCAACCGCAGCGGCCTCAAGCCCGGCCGGTGATGGTTTAAGAATAAAAGAAAGCGATAAATTGGCGGCATTAATACGGGCCGAGGCCGTCGCGACGGTCAATGGGATTTTCTACAGTACGGCCCGCGCGCAAGGGAAGGGATACTTGGTTGAAAATAAAGTGTATCCAGCCCTTGAGCAATGGATCGATGAATATCGCAACGGTTCGCTTGATGCCGGACAAATCAGGGACCTGATGGAACAAACTTGCGCAGCGGCGAAAAACCCCGGAGAGGTCAATACATTAATAATACAAGTTCTTCAGCTTTGGAAAGGGAAACAGATGTTAACCGCCACCGCGGCGTTTAAAGCGCCATCTCTGGGAGAAGTTGCGCGCGCGCTGCAAAGGGGGACGAAAACAGTAAATTATCTTGACCGAAACATTGCCGCTGAGTTTACCGTGGGAGTCCGAGGCCAGGTCATTTTCGAAGTTGGGCTGCACTCGTGCAATTATGTGGTGCTCTGGGGCCGCGCGAAGCATAGCGGTGTTATTATTCAGGCCACTGGGGATATTACCTTACAGCCGGGCGCGGCGGGGGAAATCATGGCTGATGCATTGAAGGAACTCGGGTTGGCTGTTGCGGATAAGAGCGCGATGCGGAACAATCTCCTGGCCATTATATTGCGGGCTGATGAGGATAAACTCAATGCCTATGAGATAAAAATATCGAGGTTTATCGAAGAGGACTTCCGCAGCCGCATCGATGCGGCGGGGATCCCCAGGCTGCCGACGGATGTTCATGAGCGATGGTACGAAAACAGAATATTGTTCTTCACCGGCCGGGGGGTCATCAGCGTCATGGATGATAACGGCCTCACACCCGCGCTTGACTTGACTGTCTTGTCAGCCGCCATCAGCTCGCCGGTTGATTTGGCAGACAAGCAATTGGAGAGAATTCTTCAGGTCCTATCAAAAGGGCCTGTTACGGGCAAGGAGTTGTTGCAGCAATTATCTGTGAGAGGAGTTAAAGAGGCGGCGCGTGTATGGCGGGCTTGTCACAATTCCGCAGGCATTGAATGCGTCTTCTCAGGAGTACATTATCTGCGCGTTGAACAAGATGCCGCCGGGCAAATCGCCCCCAGATTGTCCCCCAGCATTCTCAGGGCATTTTTCACTTATTCCATTATAGGGTTGAAAGGGGACGAAAGGATAAAAAGCAAGACAGAGGGATTCATACAGGCCAGGCAGCAAATAAATAACAGGAAACAAACCTGCGCGCGGGATGTTGTTTACCATTTTGCGTTTCCCGATCATGGGGCTTGTGTATTGCTGAATGGCGATTTATCGGTCGGCATGGCCCACGATGAAACAAGAAAAAGGGCCTTTTCCGGAGAAATAATGCGCGGTTCAGACATAGATATTGTCATGGTCTATGATGAAACTCTGGTGCCGCAGAAGGACCTTAAAGATTTAGACCGACAAATGTTCTTTGCCGAAGACTTGCTGCCGCCGGGGCAGAAAGTGGAAGTGGATTTTGACATGATAAGCATTCAATCCATCCAGGGATTCCGAAAAGACTCACATAAAGATCTGTGGAATGCCAAAAACATCATTCGCACAAGCCAATGGCTGAAAGGCGACAGCAGCCTCTGGCAGAGAGCGAAGGGTCTTATCATCGAGAACGGGGTTGATCAGCGATTAAGAGAATTGGAGGCAAAAGCAAAAGTTGCCAGAGAAAATAAGGAAAAGGAATTGTTGACCAGAGGCTTCGATGAGCTTAGTGAAAGTGATCATGCCCTATTCCTCGGCAAAGCAGAGAATTTTGATTTTATCGAAACCAGCTCGCCGGCGGGACGGGAACATCGACTGGTCTTATGGATCTTGCATGGGCAAAATTCCGTCCCGGCAGGTGAGAATGTTACCCTTGATGCGGGGCCAGCTGCAGCCTCCAGCCCGATTGATGAAGTCAACATCCATGAGCCGATCTTACCGGGTTCTGTTATCGTCTTTTTAACGACAGAGATAGTCGAGTCACAGAAAGGCGGCATTGCCGACGTTGCCCACTTCTTGCCTCTGGCATTTAACTCCGCAAAAACGCTTGACGGCGTACCTCATCGGTCCATACGCGTGACGCCATATTATAAAGATTGGGAATCTATGAAATCCATTAGGGTTGGAAAATTACCCAAAATTGTTCATCTGCGCATGCCGTATCAAGGGGAAATGATTGGGGTCAACATTTACAAAAGAAAAACGCCTGAAGGCCTGGTTGATTATTTGGTGGCTGGCGGCGATTTCACTTCGCCCTATGAAAAGCATGACCAGCTCAATCCCGAACTGGCGCTCAGGGAAGTTGTGGCGCTCAATGTTGCTGCGGGCATGCTGATTCTGATAGGTGAAATTAATCCGGATGTCGTTTTCCTATCTGACTGGCAGGCCGGGCTCATAGGGGCATATTTGAGGGAGGCCTTTTATGAACCGGAAGCCTTGTTAAGAAAAGTACAAATAGATGTTCCCGGAAAGGAGAGAATCCTTGGGGAAAGCCTGGTCACACTGCCCAGGAACCGGGGGAAATTGGAGAAAATAATCCCGCTGACATGGATCAATAACGGCGCCTATTTCGGCAAATTCAAACTCGATGGCCAAAATGAGTCCGATTGGCGGGATGATTTAACATGGGAGACCGGATTAGTGTCGGCAAGAGCTTATGAACACGCTCATTGGAGCACATATGGCCAGTCGGGCAATCCGGACGAACAATATTTTATCCTGTTGAAATTATCTGTAGAACAAACGCGCCTTGGCAAAGGCGTCATCGTAACCGTAAGCCATGAGTATGCCAATGAATTGATCGGCACTGATCTTGCGGCGCATCAGGAGCCAAACATGCTTCACGAGATCTATAAGAGAACGGGGGTGATCGGTATTCTCAACGGGACACCAAAAGATGAATGGGCATATATCAGAAGCTTGGAGGAAAAAGATGCGGCCAAGATCAAACTTCAGGAAATGTTCGGCCTGCAGCACGGTGTTGATAAGACCATCGCTTTCTTTGTGGGCCGCCTTGTTGATCAAAAGGGGACCGATCTGTTCTTAAACGGTAAAGGGCGGATCAAGCAATTGTTGCGCGATTATCCTGACCTTCAATTGATCATCGGCGGGCAACCGGAACCGGTTTATAAAAAACGGCTGACACATTTTAAAGAAGAATTGGAAGGCGAATTCCCCGGTAGGGTAAGAATCGAATTGCGCTGGTTGGATTCAGCAACAGAGGGCCGCTTGATCTTTGAGGGAGGAGATATCAATCTGTTCCCGTCGAAATACGAGCCCGGCGGTACTTTGGGCAGGGGGGCCAACAACATGGTCCCTACGGTCGCAAGACTGACCGGCGGCCTTATTGAAAGCGCCGTGCCGATTGAAGGGGACAGCGGGAATGCGGTTGTCTTCTCCGATTATTCATCCGAAGCCTTTATCGCTGCCCTTGAACAGGCGCTGAAGATCAAAAAGGATGATCCGCAAAGATGGCGCAGAATTCAAGAAAGCGCCCCCCGAACGGTTAAGGGCTGGGACCGGCAAGTGAAACTGTATGAACGGGCTATCCGTGCGGCCGGAGAACAAAAAGGACGTGTCTATCCGGATGCAAAACCAAGATTGTCCAGCCCCGTAAAGGGTCAAGATAAAGAACGTATGTACGGGACCAGCTCGCCGGTGAAAGGGCGGACAGATGTCAGGACTTATATTGACCTGGCGGACCGCAGCGCGGTTGATTGCCTGATTGAGTCACTGGGAGGAATTGTCTTAAAGATTCTCCCGTTGCAGAGCTTGGGCGAAAAAGGCCGTTCTTTAATGGATAAGATGATGCGGACTCAACAATTTAATCCGGATATACACAAGCGGCATAGCGCGTATGTTGTGATCGGCTTACAGAACAGGCCGGTGATGCTGGCTAAAATGACAGAACTCGAATATTCCGGATTGCACGAGCGCCTGCTGAACAGCCCGGAGGATGAGTCTTATTTGGATGGGTTGAGCGCTGTCAGAAGCCTGGGCGGTTTTGAGATGATTGCGGAGTATATGCTTCTGGGAGGCGGCAATAATTATAATCTTTACTGGCTTGTCGCCCAAGCCGTCACAATGTACTACAACAAACCGGTCCTGTTCAGGAAGTTGATTGTGCCGGATTCTGTTTTGTTCGATTTCCGCCCGGTCAGTAGAACTAGAATCCAAATTATTGTCTCAGAGCCGGGACAGAGAGAAGATTTACAGCGACGCCTCTTTGTCAGTTCACCGGTCAACGGGGGAAAACAAATAACCTTGGACGCGATCGTCGCGGCATATAAGCGGCATCATCCCGAAGACGAAGACGGCATCGCGTTGATCAAGGCGGCGTGGGCCATCGCCGAAAAAGAATATAAGGGGAAAGAGTTTCTCCCTGTTCACGTGACTTACCTGGATCATGTTGCTAAGGTTGCTTTGGCGGTGGCGTCGTGGGAGATTGCCGGCGCCGAAACCGTCGCGATTAGTTTGCTCCATAAACTTGATCCCGATCGGATTGATAAAGCAGTCGCTCCTTTGGCCCAATATGCCCAAGGCGCTTTGGCTGCTGATGACCTTCGCATGCTTCGCCAGCATCGGCTGCCTTATGTCGGCAAAGGCGTGGATCGCCTGGGAACACCGGATACTGTGGAAAATTATATGGGCCGAATTCTGCAATTGTCGCAAGGAAGGATTGAAATGCTCTTGTATATTTTTGCCGATATGGCCGAATCCATTTATACCGTCAGAGAGGGAGATCGAATAGCCAAAGCCAAAGAGCTTCATGTCTACGCGACTTTAGCTGATTTGCTCAATCTCCCCATGGAAGTTAGCGCCTGGATGTGGGACCGGGCCTTTGAATTGAGCGACCCTAGGGCTTACAAGGAAGGCAAAGAACGCATCAGCCGCGAGCAGGGCGATTATGATACCGTCGAAGAGAGGATCTCCGCAGAGAAGCCAACGGTTAGCTGGGAATATGCCGGCAAGGCCGAATGGAGCTGGCGGGAAATTGAAGAGTTCGTTCAGGCGCACGGCAAAGACCTGTCAGAAGATAATCCCGAAAAATTCCAGGAACTGCACGATGAACTGATTTCCGGGCATAGACCGAGCATTCAATCCCTGACTTTGCTGATCAAGCTCAGCGATCCCCATGCGGTCATTACGTTCAGGAAGAAAGGAATATGGAGCATAAACCGCAAGATCGTCCTTCCCGATAAAAAGATCAATGACTTGGTGGGGATCCAGGTACGGGCGGATAAAGGGAGAATTTTTGATCTACAGCGCATTATCATTCAATATTTGGACACGTATGGTATTGCTGTGGCTACGGAAAATAAGCGCAGAGCGGCCAAGGGATTTGCCGCGATCTACACGGATTTCAAAACTTCCGGCAATCTCTGCTGGGAAATACAATTGATGATGTCAAAGGCCGATTATTATTTATATCGTTTTGGAGTGGTTGGCAACTTAATCGGAATAGGGCCGCATAGGACCGCCCACTGGAAGCATCGTCTGTTTCCGGTTTTGGAGGCAGATAAAATCAAGATTAAACAAGAGTTCAAGCTGATTAATCTTGGGTTTACGACCGATTTTATAGAAAATTGCCGGAAGTACTATGATTATGTGAAGGACAATATTTACATTTTTGTCGTTGATGACCGTAAAGGCGGCACCCTTTCTGTTATAAAATTGCCCCCCGGAAGCCTTCCCGTCGACGCCGCGCTGCATCCCGAGATAGGAATAAGCCCGGATGATTATAACGGGTTCATGGAAGTCATATTTGATCCGGCTTCAAAAGCATTTACAGAAAAAGGAGACCTGAAAGAAGACGAACCTCTTGCCAGCGGCCAATTAATCAGTCCTCTTGGGTCTCAGGGCAAGCGGATGCTGTTATGGCGTCAAAAGACAAGGCTCGATTTGAAAATGTTGCTCAATAAGACGTCGATTTTACGGTCAAAGGTTATGTTAAAAACCGCCATAAGCCCGAAAAGCCAAGAGAAATTAGCGAAGGAAGGTCAAGACAGGATTGAAAACATACTTATTGACGCGCAAAGAGAAGTTTCAAGCGAAAGAGAAAAGGCGCTTAAAAACGAAAGATTTGTTAAGCGGATTTTAAATGACTATGCCATTTCTCTTGGCTTGGGATCTTTGCTGGAATTGTATCTGGCGGTGGCCAGTAGGATTATCTTCGACGAAGAAATATTTAAATACCTGACGCAAGCAGAATCCCTTTATCTGGAGATATTGATCGATGAGCCGGAAGAGACCAGGCTTCCCACGCAGGTTGAGAACAGGCTTGTGGCCCTTGGGCTTGATCTTGGCTTTGCCGCCAAATCCCGGGAAATGATGGATGGTAATGATTATATCATGCTCAGCTGGGTCAAGAGGCCTCTATATATCACTGATGCTGATATCCGCAATAGTCTGAAGAATCTGCCGGGGGTGGTCGCCATGAGCATTGCGGCATTGCCTTCTGAAAAGGCCCCGGTTAATGAACCCGGGCAGCACGGGCCGAAACTCAGCTCGCCAGTTGAAGAATCTCGTTTTGCGTATCGCGTATTGCGTCTTGCGTTGTTCAACAATGAACCTATTGCGCAATACGCACGACGCATAACGCAATACGAGAATGTTTCCAGCTCGCCGGTCCGGGAAGAGATGTTGGAGCACAATATCATTGTTCTGTACAGAATGTGGGCAGAGATGGTTTCCATCTGGTCCAATCCCGGAAAGATTGCGGCATTGACCCAAAACAGCGAGAATGTCGGCATTTCCTATGCCATATGGATAACACCGGACGGATTGATCAAGGAGCAGGAAGGGCCGGCTTACAGTTTGGATACTCTCATGAAAGCGAGACTTATCCTATTAGACTATCCGTATTTGCGGATTGGGTCAAGAATGCCTCAGCTGCTCGTCGAATCTGTCAATATTTTCAACCATATTGTCAGCCACTTCGGCCATAGATTATCCGGATATGAAAAGGTGTTCTTGCTCCTCATGCGCACGCTCAAGGAAGAAGGAGACAAGGTGTTCGAAAATCTTCTCGCGGTGTTCGGTGAAGAAAAGCTGATCCTGCCTGATAGGGAAATGCCCGCCCTTGTCAGCGCGTATTTGGATTTTAAGGATTACCATTCCAAAGAGTTCAAAGGCGCATTACGTACGGTTTCGGGCAAATCAGACCGATTAGCGAAGGCGGCCCAGACACTGATGACAAAAGAAGGGACGCTTAGGAAGATTGCGGGACAAATTGATTTGATCAATAAGCCGCTGATTCAACATAAGCTCTCCAGCTCGCCGGTTGACCAACTTCAACCTGCGAAGTTGAAGTGGGTCATGGCCATGGGTGTGAAGACACGAGTCATGAAGCCAGGTTCTATCCGTCTGCCCGCTAGAAATAATTCTAATATTTCATTTAATAACAAAGAAAATGGCCTGGACGTTTTGTCTATGGCTTATACAGGAGAGATTCTCGAAATCTACCGTGGCAGGTATTTGGAAATCTCTCCTGTATTTTCTTTGGAACAATTACAATCGCCGAAATCACACTCCCGGGGTGTGATGGGGGTTGTGATATTCCATCTAAAAACAAATGGGCTGCTACTGCTCAATCTACCGTGGCAGGTTGAGAAAGCAGTTTATGATTCTAATCAAGCAGCCTATTCTATCTGGCCGCTGCGCGATCTAATCAGTCGTGCAGTTAAGAATCGAAACCGCTACCAAACGGACTGTGCGATCCGGTTTGTGTTTAGCGCGGCGGCCTTAAGTAACATCCCCCGCATAGGTGGGGTTGAGATTCCCACCCCCGCCACAAGGCATGGCGCTCGCCAAAACAATTGGCGAGTCCTTGAGGCAGTCCGCCATGATGTTTGGCGGAGGTGCGCCACGATTTGTGGCGTCCTCCATAAATCACCGGCGGACGCCATCCGCCAACGCATTAAGGAGGATGGCGCAAGCTCGCCGGCGGAGGAACCAAAGGGCAAGCAAGATAAGCGAGTTAAACAAAACTTAACGCTCCTATTAAAACTGTTAGGGGTTTGCGCGGTTGGGACGGCGGGCCTTGTTTACGGGCTTCGTTCAGGTAAGCGCAAGCCTGAATGGATCAAATTAAATAAAGAGACCCTAAAGGAAGTCATCATCGATGCGGCACAGGAAAATGATTTTACGGATGTATTAAAGTTAATTAAGGCGGCATTGCCATCAGGAATGTCTGAGAGCGAAAGAAGGGGCATCCTGGGGAATTTCAGGAATTTAATGAGCGCTTTTAGACAGGGGGATGGCAGGATAACGCTGCTGGTAGCAAGATTGGGAAAAAGGGTCATTGGGCTGCTCTTGTGTTACCAAAAAGACGGTCATTCCATGGAAATCAGGCGCCTTCTCATGCATCCTTCGTTGTACATTATGGGGGTCTTGGCCTGGACCATGGTTGCCAAGAAGCTTTTCATGGAGGCCGTGCAGATAGCGGCAAAGAACAAAATTCAAAACATCACTATAGAAAATGCTCTGGGGCCTTCTATGAGCAGGTATTTATTGAAACGATGGGACTTCCAAAAGACCGGAGTCTCCGAAGAAGGCAATGATATTTTAGTATTAGATCTTAAGCAGCTGGATCCGAAAAAATTATTCGGGCAAAACAATATCGCAAGCTCGCCAATGACGTTCCGGAATTTGCCGTTGCACAGAGAAAGGAGATATACCAGTTCACCGTTAAACAGGAAACCTAATGGCGAGAAGAGTGGGAAGACCTGTAGAGAAGAACTCATGTTATGGGTGGAAAATGCGCACAAGAAAAATCCTGAAAAAGAATGGACGCTTTCGGAAATAGCCAGGGACATAGACAGGGCTCCCACCAGCATTTGGCACTACAAAAAATTATTAAAGAAATCTGGAATTAGGATGAAAGAGCATGATGGATATTTTGTTGACAAAGGGCCGAAGGTGATCACGCTTGAAGAAATGAAAGATTATTCCGTGAAACAATTGGAAGCGATTATCGTGAATGAAACGGACAGGAGGGTTTTAAACGCGAAGGGAAATGTGGTCGAGGAAGTCGCCGAAGAACTCAACATGCTGCCGAGCCAGGTCATGCAATCTTCGCGAAGCGTTTTGGTCATGTTCAGGAACAAGACAGGATTAGATTTTTCGTGGGAGGGCATCAAGCAGATATGGATACAGGCGGCCAGCAAAGAGAAGAAAGGAAAGAGAAATGCCAGTTCGCCCATTGAATTGATGAAATCACACCCCGGGAGTGTGATAGAGGCGTCTCCGGCAAAATCACACTCCCGGGGTGTGATTGGGACCCAGAGCTCGCCGGTGAAGAACACCGAGGATCCAAGGCTTCCCGAAGACAGGGTCTCGTTCCCTGCGGTCAAATTTGCCCGGAAACCGGACCGCGAAGTTGACGAACGTGAAGCAGAGATGAGCGCGGCCGGTGATATGGAAAAGGATTTAAAAATATTCATCGGCCTTCTCAAGGCCATCGTGGCCGATGCCCGGTCTGTCGTGTCCCATGCCAAGGGGGCGGTAACAGGCGCCGGCCGTCAGGCCATCAAAAAGGAAAAGGACGCCGTCATTGCCAGCCGTAATGATCTCATCCGCCGTTTGCGCGGATTTTATAAGAGCATCCCAACCAGAATGCGTGAGAATCTGCAATTTGACGACTATAGCCGGACGCTTAAGGAAATGCATGCCCGCCGCAAGCAGCTTTACCGTTCGTTGCGCAGCGCCGGCCGGATTCGGGATAAGAAAGTCCTCGCCAAGCGCAACCTCGAGATGATACGCCTGAACCAGGTGATGGCGAAGCTGCAGGTCCTTGTCGCCGGCATGATGCTTGTCCCGGAAAAAAGCCCTCTGCCCCGCGAGATCATGCGCCAGAAAGCGGCCCTGATGACGCTAAAGGGCGCGGCCCAAAGCATCGAGAGCCTGCAAGACGAGCTCAATTTCCGAAGGCGGCGGTTAAGCACTCTGGTCACGATCCAAAAGATCAGAAGAACAAACTGGATGGGACAAGTCGTCGAAACTTACCGCCGTCTGGAAGGGCTGGATGTTCAAGTAGAGGAGGAAGGCCAGGTCGCTGTGCCGGGATATCGATGGATCAACGTCCATACAACGCTGGATGATATCCGCAAGATGGTATTGCGCGGACAGATACAAAACGCCCTTAAGAAAATCGATATGCTCATAAAGCACTATCGCGTGATTTATATCGTGGCCGACGAACGGCCTCTCGAAATTGCCCGCGCGCTGATCGATGTCAGGGAAAAAATGAAGGAATTACCCGATGCCCAGGCGCCGCCCAAGGAAACAGATGAGCAGATCAAAGAAATGATTGCAGCTGTCCGTTCCCAAGTTATTCATCCCAAGCAGCGCGTAAGAACAATAATCCGCTATAAAGCTTCCGGCAAAGCCTTCCGGGGCCAGGTAGAAACCATCCAGAGTTATGTCAAGGAGTATGTCCGCGTCCAGGAGAACAAGGCCCTTCTGGAATATTATTATAACC
Source organism: Candidatus Omnitrophota bacterium (assembly GCA_016931055.1). GTDB lineage: Bacteria > Omnitrophota > Gorgyraeia > Zapsychrales > Zapsychraceae > 2-02-FULL-52-10. The sequence goes on from JAFGFL010000049.1 coordinate 11,129, forward strand.
GGCTGAACCGTATCCATGGCCGTATGCCGAAGCATACTCAAGCGATGATTATTGAAGGTCTGATGCGTGTCTATGCCTGGACATGGCGCGGGTTTGTGGGCCCGAAGCAGTTTGCGGCCATTGCCCTTTCGCCGGAACGCGTCAGGCCGGATATCAAAGTGGAAGAAGGCGTCCTTCCTCAGGCGATACGGTTTGTGACGAATGGCCAATACCCTGAAGCGGCAGAATGTTTAAAAGAAGCCATCGGGCAATTAGAAAAACGGTTCCCGGATATTGACAGCATCGTCAAGAACGTCGAAACGCGGGGAGCCGCTCTCTTCGCGAAATACCGCGACATCGACACTACGGCTCGGCTGGATGAAATCGGAAAATTATTATTAGGCGATGACCTTGCCGGGGCGTTAAAAGAATTGTCCGAATTGCGGCAGATGTATTTCAGTTTATATGTTTACATCGAGCCTGGTTACCGGCGGGCACAAAATAAACTCGAGCGTATGGAAGATATATTGACGAAGGCCGCCGCGCAAGGGCAGAACGAACCGCTTCGCGCAAAACTCCGGACATTGGCGGAAAAAATGATTGAAGCTGCCAGAGAGGATATTAAGCACAAAGATTCATTCCGTATCTCGGTATCGGATAAGACCCAAGGTGCGGAGGCACAAGAGAAAGAACGTTATATTTTAGGCGGAATGACCGTGGCAGGGCTGTTGGGGCAGATGCGCTATCGCCTCGATACGATGGCGGTCCTTATCGACGGGAAAAATGTCCCCTATGAGCAAATGCACAAAACCCTGATCTCTGATGGCTCAAAAGTCATCCTAAAACAAGCCGGCCATGAACGCAAAGGGCCTGCGGCTGGCTCCAGCCCTGTTTTGGATATTCCCAATCATGCCCAATGCGTGCGGTGGTTTGGCGATTGGTTAAAAGACAAGCTTGGTGAGTCATATTATCGGGTTCTTGTCTTGGGGAGGCTGGAAGGATATCTGAAAGATGAATTAGAGAATATGCAAAACCTGGGTCTGTCGGAACTTCGCGAAATTATTCCCGATAAAAGGTTTATTAACATTTTTGAGCGTGATTTTAACGCGGCCTTGATTTTGAACCAGGAATTTATCCTTGGCCTGCAGACTTACGTGCTTTCGTCGTTGGTCTCGAAAAAGGACGGAGTCCTGATCGCGCTGGACGGCCCCCATGTTTACCAGCCGGACTTTTCATATCTGGCACTCGATCCTGAAGTGAGGAAACTCGTAGACACGGCGGTGTTGGATCGCCGAAAGAAGGACATTGAAAACTGGCTGGCGAAGGCGGGCTTTGGGGATTTCGCATCAGAAATATCAGAGGATTTTATTGGCCCTGCCGGGCAGCCGTTTAGAATGATCGCCGTTTTTGCCAAACGGCTCAGCCGGATGAGAACGACAAACTTGCGGCTTGTCCCGCCCAGGTCGCCGTCTGCCAGCTCGCCGGTGAAAAAAACGGCGGATAGCGTAAAGCGCATAACGAATGGTATTCAAACCGGCTTGGGCGGCTGGGTTGCAGACAATTCCCATTATTTTAGTCTTTTCAGAAAAAGTCCCGCGGATATTATTGGAATGCTGCGGAAAGATTTTAACGACAGCAAATGTTGGTCTCCTGAAACCAGAAAGTCAGCTTTTCCGGCCAGAGCTGCTTCGAGGAATTTGTTATCGCTGGGGTCTTCTTTGATGATGTTCAGGGTTTGCGAAGGTCTCACCAGTATAGACTGGTGTTTGAGGACTTCTGTGAGCTTTCCCGCGGTTTCTTTGACGATAATACCATTGAATTTGGGCCGGTTCATGACGCCGATAAACTCTTCCAAGGCCTTCGGCGAAACGATTAACTCAAATTTTTTGTTGATTAGTTTGTTGATTAATCTTTTGCAGGTCGTCGAAGTCTTTAAGATGCCTGAAACAAAAATGTTGGTATCAACGACTGCTCTCAGCATTCTTTTCTCTGCGGTAGGCGGTTATTTCTTCATCAACGGTGCTTTGCGATACGGGGAATTTCTTGAGGCGTTTATCGATATCCTTAAGAATGGACTTCCATCGAAGCTTGAGCGTTTGGGCTTCAAGCCTGTCGATGATACGCAGTTTATTGCGGATGGGAAGGCTGTCGACGAGTTTCTCAATTTGTTCCGGAGTCAAATCAACGCTGCTTTTAATCATGACATGAATCTCCTTCTGGCGTTTTCTATCCGCAATGTAGCATTACCACGGCTTCCTGTCAATAACAGCTTTTTACAAATGCAGTCAAGCACAGGTTCTTCAAACTCGCCAGTATCAGAAGCGTTGCCAATCGCCATGGTCCCAAGAACACAGAGGGCGTCTTGGGACCGGCATCCGGGGACTGGGGCCTATAATCGTTCCAGCTCGCCTCTCGTATCAAGGGATTATGTTCCGGATACTCGGGGCGAAGCCTCGCCGGTGAGAAGGAAGGATGCCGATAGAGGGCGGCTGAAAGCATTGTCTTCCTGGGCGCGCGAGCGGCTAGGCCGTCTTCTCTTCGCGCTCAGAAGCAGAAATTATTTTGTCAGGCACAGCGGAGGCAAGATACACTACGATCTCTATTCTCCGCAGGCCAGGAAGTTCATTGATTTATTGGGAATGAAGAGCGGTGTCCGCTTCCTTGATATCGGATGCGGGGAAATGGGGCATGTGCCGCTATTTGCAGGTATGTTAAATGGAACATTTTCAGTTGGCTTGGACAGGAATTTAACTTATTTACAGTCAGCCAAAATGATGGCAGGCAAGTATCCGGTGTCCTTTATCGGCGGCGATGCCCTGTCCCTGCCATTTAGAGACCGCTCCTTCAACCGCATTGTCTTCAGTAAACTGGACGATGTTCTTTGCGAGACCCGTGGAAAGATTGGATTGCGACAGGCCGTTGGGGAGATATTAAGGGTGGCCGCGGCCGATGGCTTGATCCTTGTTAATCATAATTACTCGGCATCTACGATTGTTCCCTTGTTCGAGACAGAAGCGCGGCACCGGAGGATCAATCTCAGGACCCATTCAAAGGAACGCGTCCTTCTGGTCACCCTGAGCTCGCCGGTTGAAAATAAGATAAGGATAGCGATTTGGATCAGGAAGGTGAATGGGAAAACGGAGATTGAATTTATCAGGGTTAAAGGACTGAATTCGGACGGTTGTTATGAAATTATTAACGGGGATGATCAGGAATATATTGTGCTGCCTGAGGTTCTAATTATCACTCAATGGCCGGCTGAGAAATTTGCCTGGTTAAGGTCTGTTTTGGATGATCCTGCGAAGATCGTCGGGATGCTCGCAGATCAGTGGCCGGAGAATCCAGGGAAGATGGCTGTTATAGACGCTTCCGGCGAAGTGTCTTATAAGCCTAAAGAAGACCTGGCGCCGATGCCTATTAAGGAGATTCGCAAGGAATTGGCTGAACGCGCAGGAAAGCTTGGGATTGAAGAGATGGAGAAGCTGTGGAGTTTTGAAGAGGTAGGAGCCGCAAAAAGCATTATTGAAATTTTGGAGAAAATTATGCCGGCGGGACAGGCTGCGAAGATGAGCAATGGAGAAGCCCTTCATGCCGTTTGTGCTGCCATCCGGTTCTGGATGCAGCCCGCGTGGGGCAAACTCGCGGAGCTTGAGAAAAGTTTATCAAAACTTGATTTGTCCGGCGTGCCGCAATCGCAGCGCGATCAGTGGATGCAGTCCTTAAAGTATCGATTGCCAAACGGCAACGCTTCATCGCCGATGAAAGAAGCAGCGTATAGTGTAAAGCGTATAGCAGATAGTGGCCAAACCGGCCTGCGCGGCCGGTTTGGGGTTTCCAGCTCGCCCCTCGCATCTGTAAGTTTATCGGTGGTTTCAGCGGTTAGCGGTCAGCGAATAGCGTTTAGTTCAGTTAACTCGATCTATACGCTAAACGCTATACGCTGTACGCTGAATAAGATCAGCTCGCCGTTGCGCATTAAAATTATCACCAACAAAACCAGAACCTTGGAAGAAGAATCATGCAATTTGTTCTGGGACCGGACGAATGCAGACCTGCTCAGTACGCTCAGCCTTCATGATGAAGCGAGCAGGGCGGTCTTCGCCGACCCTAAGGCGTCTTTCCATTATAAAGAAATTGTTTCGTTGATCCCGGAACTCCGGGCCAAAGACCAAAGAAATGCCTTAACGCAGGACGATTGGTTTGATTTCTATGGTGCCTTGCTGTTATTCCGCATGAAGCTGCATGACACCATCCTGCGGGTGGCCGAATGGGAAGAATTCTTCGCCCAAATCATTTTAGGGGAATTTCAGGACCTTTACCGGACTTCACCCGATTTTAACGATGATTACGATCAATCGGGCTGCCTTATCCAGGTACATTCCGCCATCCTTCGCAGTTATTACATCTACCGTAATTATGACTCGTGGGCTGGGTTAAAAGAGGCCGATGAATATTTCCAATATCTTTTCCGGAGCATCAAAAACGGGCTCAACCTGTTAAATATCACGCAGTCACCGCCGTCCTCCCGTTTGATCCCCGGCCTATTAGGGATCGATGCGGTCCTGGCCCATGCCATGCAGGATATTGCTATTTATAGGGAGATAACAAATAACTCTTGTCAAAAATATGGAAAACCATTCTCGAATTTTAATCGCGGGAAAACAGTTTCCTCACCGATAGACAAAAAGTCGCCGTTTTGGAAGAAATCAGGCGCAAACGGCAAGGTCATTTCATTTGTTCCGCGCCTGTCGGCAAGCGAGTCATTGGATGAGCGGCGCCGCATTATGGAGCGGTTGGAGGCATTGGATAAAGTTTGGCTGGCGCTGGACCTTGCCGGGCGCGTCGCGTTCTTCAATAATCTGGTCTGGATTAATGAGAGGTCAATCGTGGAGCAATGGCTTGAATTTGTTTTTACCGAATACAGATCCGACTTCCAGAAGATTCGTTCGCAAGTGTTTGAAGCCTACCGTAATGATGGCTCGGGCCGCTGTCGGGTGATACTACAGGTCATTTTATCGAGATACACTCTCAATCGGATCAATGATCTCGTTAGGAGAACCCAAAGAAGGATGAATCAAATCCCTGGAAGCGAACCTGATCGGCCTGTCGACCAAATCATACGGGGAGACTTGATTATGGCAAAAACGGCGATCCAGGCCCGTAATGCCTTGGAAAGCAACGCGGAAGGGATGCAGGATCGGGACAAGATTCTCAACACCCTCGCGCATGCCGCTGACGCCCACAGGAATTATTCCGGAGGGCAGGACATCTTTAAGGCTGCCGCGTCCATCGTGAAGCTTCTTCTGGATATTGAAACAGCCAGATCAAATTATAAATTCAAGAAAAGATATTCCCGTCGCAGTGTTCAGGTCCGGAAAAGCGAAATAAATATTCAAAATGCCCTTAAGGTTGTTTCAAAATGGGCTCCCAAGACAGAGGAATTGACCGTCGAATGGCTCTATCTGTCAGGGTGGCGCATCCTTCTTTTGTTATGCAGCGCGAAGCTTCTGGCCTTGGAACAAGACGGGCGGGCGGAAACTTATTTGCAGGATGCCTTGGCCGCGCGCAATCAAATTGATGACGGGCTCTTTAAGATGCAGAAAGAGAAAGGCGCCTTCCCGGTTCCGCCGGAAGGCGGGGTTACCAGCTCGCCGGTTAAGCGGCATGGGGCATCACCCAAAAGAATTTCATCGCGATTTATCGACCGGGCAAACAGGGAAATGCAATATGCCGACGAAATTCTTCAGGAAACAGGAGGCCCCGGTATTGCCGGATTAGGAAGCGCACGGGTCGAGTCCCCATTTGGCACTGAGTTGGTTAAGGCCTTGGTCCGGCGTGCCAACGATCCTTCCTTGCCAAGCTATGTGCGTCAGTATTTGAAGGTCTATATCACGGGCGGAGGGCCGGGGACGATGAGATCGTTTAACCGGGGAGCCTGGGAAGCCAAGGCGGCATCCGTCGGGTTAGCGATTGAACTGGAACACGAACAGAGTGCGAATGAATATATTAGGTTCGAGAGGAAATTCAAATATTTCTTCACGCGGCTTGTCACGTTCGTCAAGCTTAGTGTCGCGTTTATCCATATGCCGGGCGGCTTCGGGACGGCCAATGAATTTTCTGTTTTCCTTGCGCTCAAGGACCACGGGCTGATCCACCCCGGGATCCCCATCCTGTTTGCCAACGAAAGGATGTATAAGGTTATCGAAGAGCTGAGCCAGATGATGGAAGACTACGGGTTCTTGCGCCGGCCGGTGGGAAAACTCCTGCAGGTATTGCCGGAGGATGTTGGCCTGGTTGCCAACACGGTCGTCAATATGCTTAAAGAGATCAGGCCCGAAGAACTGATCCACCTATTCAACGGTTATGACTTAAAGGAGGGTCTTAATGAAGCCCGAAGGACGTTCCAGCGTGGACGGCCAACGGTAAGCATTGTCGGAAGCCATCTCGGTTATCAGAAAATGCCTGGTATCGAAGCAGACATTGCGGAAACGGCCAGGCGGCTGACGGTGAAAGGTTGCGATATCATCATTAACAGTGTCCACGGTTACGGCGAAGCGGTCATGGAAGGCGTGAAAAAAGCCAGAGAAGCGATAAGCCCGAAAGCGAAGAAACGCGCCACAAGGCTCATCTTTATCGGGAAATCCTGGCAGGCCAGCCGTCTTAAGGAAGTCGATGTGGCGCTGAACCTGCCGGACTTGTTCTTGCGCAAGATCGTTGAAGAGGGTTTCAGTAATTGCGGCCTGATCGCTTTCCCCGGAGGATGGGGAACGATGGATACGATCATGGAGGCGCTGACCCTTGTCCAGACAAAGAAGATACAACCCATGAATATTATTCTTTACGACGGGAAGAATCATCTGTTTTATCAGCTGCTCGAGGAATTTTTCTTCAAGGCAAAACTTCTCAATCAGGACCGTATTTTTGTGGAAGGGGCCCGGTTTATCAGCGAACAGGATCTGCGCTTGTACCGCATGGCGGCCTCCGTTGATGGGATTATGGAATCGTTGGGATTCGCCAGCTCGCCAATCTTAAACAAAAACGTGATTAACATTCTTCAAAAACTGACTCAAAATCACGTCTTCAACGTCCTTGTCCTGGGCAGTGTTGCCGTTGTGTTTATTCAGCTTGGTCTGTTCCCGAAAAAGATCATCAGCGGCGAGGCCGTCGGATTTGTCGGGGTCTGGTTAGAGGCCGTCGGGGCGACGCTCCTGAACGCGGAGGTGTTATGGAAAACGGTATTCAGTTCCCTTGTGTTCGGCACGCTGACCGATTATTTGGCGAAGCATACCAATCGGGAAAAATATTCAGCCAAGGCCTTTAACGGAGTGCTCAAATATTCTTTCCTGAAGAGCGGGGTGGTCTTTGTTTTCAATATCCTCATCGCGCCTTTCAGCGGCGCCGTCCGCGTGATCATCTCGGGGATCTTCCTCGGGTTTATCCTTATTCATATCCGCGCGAAAACATTTTACACAAGGAATCAGAAGAGAAAGGAAGAGACGCTGAAGAAAAAAGTGAGAGAGATGTATTGGCTGTCCAGGACATGGATCTTCGGCCAGAATTATATTGTCCAAATTCTCTTTCCTATCGAGCTTCGCACCGTCGCCAATGCCGTCATTTCCCAATTGCATTCCTTATATAACAGTTACGCGCTGCATGAGGTCAGGGAATCACTCATCAAAAGGGATTCCCGGGTATCTGCTATCGAGAAATCGGCCTTTGTGCGATGGCTTGTCCCGGCGCAGGGATTTGTTCGGAAGATGGTCAAGAGACTTACCAGGAATATATTCATTAATGGCCTTCTTGAGCAACGGTGGGAGCATTGCGCGGCCCTTATTGTCCATGGCACGATCGCGCCGTTTGTTATTGCGAAAGACGCGGTATTCAAGAGGGAAATCGCTCAGCGGTCGTTGGTCATGGTCGTGGATGACGAAAAGAGCATGCGCAAGAAGACCATCCGGCACTTAAAAAGGCATGGCTATAAAATTATTGATGCACAGGATGGCCTGGACGCGCTTGAGAAAATAGACAGGTTCGGCGGCCCGCGGAATTTTATCCTCGTGGTTACGGATAGTTGCATGTCCCATATGAGCGGGATTGAGTTGATTGAGAAACTGCACAATGAAGATCCGGGATTAGCGGCGATGCTGGTCAGTCAAGGGATCGATGAAGAACGCATTAAAGGCCTGAATCAAATACTCAAGGTTGAGACAGGCAGAGATATCTCTGTCATGAATAAAAAGGATTTCTCCTATCAGACGGTTGAACACATCTTGGGACGTTCACGACGGGCTTGGGGCAAAACGGCCGCCAGTTCGCCGATACGACCGACATCGCACTCCCGGAGTGTGGCCGGAGTTTCAGGCGATATTATTTTAAATACCGGGAAAGCGCTTACTTCTTCCTCGCCGGCAGGGACGGAAAAAGGGTTTGATGCCTCAAAGAGAAAATTTGTTAAAAATCTGGTTTCGGCATTTGCCCTCCTGGCGGCCGGCGCGGCGGCCGAAGTGACGTATTTTTACAAGAGGATCAAAAAGCCTCTTGGGTTCACAACCGATCTTCGAAAAGGGAGGCGCCTGACATTTGGGTACGACGCCCAAAAACGCGAAAGGATAAACGCCCACATAAGCCTAACATCGAATGACCGGCTTGAAGAATACATTACGGCCAAAGGCAGGTTATTCTTAAAGGTGAAATCCCTGGGGAGCGCGTTTGGCGTGATAACGGTCATCATCAGGGATAAAGAATTCAGGGGGGGCATTTCCGCAGTTCCGTTTAGAAGCGGGACAAAAGACAAAACGGCATCTTTTGAGATCCCCTTGTTGCCATTATTGCCGTTAGCCGAAGCGCTGGATTCCAACTCTGTGATTCGCATCGGATTTACGCCTCTTCTGGAATATGAGCCGGCCGGCGCGCTGTTTGAGATCATGGAATTAACGCTCATGTCGCCGGAATGCCCGACTTTGCGGGACACGCCGGCGCCTCAAAACCGCTTAATTGTGTCTTTGCCATCAGCTTGCCGGGAATTTTTAAGGACAGCGGTTTTCCGTAACGCATCAAGCTCGCCGGTGGTTTTGTTCGATGAGAACGGCCTGGCACTCAATGAGGAAGGAAGGACAGAGGCCATACAACATTACCAGGATGCGCTTAATTTGGCCGTTGATTGGGGGAGAAATAACGGCTTGATCAGGATTGAGATGATGAGGATCTACGGAAGTTTTGGTTCGATGCCGGTGAGGTTCCCGCGGTTAGGAGTGTATCAAAATAAAAGTTTATCAGAAGCACAAGAACTTGCTCAGCAGAAGCTGGGGCCATCAGACCTGGATATCGCTGTCTATGTTCCGGGCAATGACAATTCTGAAGAATTCCAGCTGACCTTTGAGCGGATCATTGCAGCCATGACCAAAGAAATATACCAGAAATACGGAGTGGTCATCGAAATTTGGGAGAGACATATTCCTAAGATGAGTTGCTTAGAGGCCGCCGAAGTCGATGGTAATAATTTGGTGAAGTACTATGCGGAATTAACCGCGCACGAAAAAACCTCATTTACCTCATCGCCCGCTGAAATCCCCGCCAGCTCGCCGGCCGATTCGCTAGCGAACAAGAGAGTCAGCGAATTGGTCCCGAGCGCCGTCGAATATTTAATGGGAACAAGCGAGGGATACGAATCACACTCCCGGGGTGTGATCGGGGTTTCAGGCGATTTAATTTTAAACACCGCGAAAGCGCTTGCCGCATCCTCACCGATAAAAGAAGTTAAAACAAAGATCCCGCTTAAATTCGGCAGGCGCGAGTTTGTTTTGTCGTTCGTGGCCTTGGGCGCGGGCGCGGCGGCCCATAAGATCATAAAGGATCATACGCGGGTTGAGGCCGATATCCCGGACGAAATAAGAAAATTGATAGAAGTTTATCAGGCGAATCCAAGAACATCGGCCATTGACGATGATTTCAGGTTTACCAACATTGAAGTCAGCGAACGGATAGCCCAAGCCGAGAGATTGGCCACGGAACTTTATGAACAGCAACTTAAAGCGGGCGTATTGGATGAGTATATCAGCCATAAAGGGTCGGCGGATGAGACGGGAAATGTGTTTGCTTTACGGGTCGCGTTATTTTTAGTGAGCATGGCCGCCCCTGAATCTTTCCGGATATTAAAAGAAAGAAAAGCCTATATTATCTTAACCAAATACACGTCTCGGCCCAGGATTTATGGTTCAGAAAGAGGGGGATATGTCGGCATACCGGCCATAGAGCTTCCGGTATCCGATAAACGGCCTCTTCGGATTTTCCCCGCCGCCCTCGCTTTGGTCTATGAGGCGCAACAGGCGCGCGAGATCCCAAGCGGCTCAAACGCATATTTAGGGATTCTAAGGCATTATCCCGGCCATACGGTGATGAACCTGTGTTTTTCAGGAAGCCGCAGAATGGTCACGGCTTTTCTTGAAAGGTTTGGGATAAAGACAGAATTTCCATTCGAATCCTATTATCAAGGCCCTGTTGGAAAAGATATTGTCGATATTTCTGCGACAGGGGCATACATCCTAGCCGGAGGCATTATTGCGTATGTGGTAAACAGGCGGATGCATGCAAAAGAGCCATCAAGCTCGCCGGTGAATGCAAAGAGCGTGCAGATTATGCGGCAAGCGGTCAAAGAAACAAAGGAGGCATTGGTTTCGCCGAATAAAGCGGCTTTAGAAGATGCCCGGTTAAATTCCCAATATCCTCAGTGCATAGCTAAACTCAATGAAATCCAAAGGAACTTGAAAGAGGGAACGGAAAAAGAAAACGGCCCATCTTGGCTGAGATCGGAGCTGTTAAGGGGATTGTGCGGCATCGCCCGTGATGAGCTCGGCAGGAGGATTATGGCTTTATCTGACGGACGGGCAAAAGTCCTGTTACATCGGATTGTGATGTCTGCTAAAGCAAATATTCCTGAATTGAGGGGCCGCGAGCATGGTTTCTTGATTGCTGTGTTTCCCGAGGAAAATAAATACCTTGCGTTCTTCGGGGATCTAACGCTGGGGCAATATCTGCCGGATATGTTCCCTGAAGAATTATTAAGGGAAGGATTTGGCAGGCTTGATGCTCGGACGGCGGAACGCTACGCTTCATTTTCCGGGATTGTGGGATCCTATGAGCGTAAATCATTTGACAAGATTTTGGCGGCGGTCCCCAGCGATTTGGCTGTTTATCCGGATTATGTTTTGGAGATGTTATTCGGGAAAGTTCCGATTGTAAGCGATGAAGAACCGCGCTTTCTCCCCGAGATTAAGGGCTCAAGGAATATTATTATAAACCCCGGAAAGGCGCTCGCCTCTTCCTCTCCGGTTGAGGACAAGAAATTCTCGATCGAGCAATATTCCAAGTTATCTGAACAAGAAAGACAAGCCCTGCGGACGGAATTCTTGAAAGCGTTTGGGCTGCCCTTGGTCGAGGAACACCTTATTCCGGATGACCCGCTTAATGTCTATCCTCTGGCAAAAGATGATAAAGTGCAACTGCTGATAGAAGCGGCGCAAGATTTGCGCAAAAGATTCCCGCGGGAAAAGATCGCAGCTTTAGGCAGGACTCCTTTGTGGATCACGGAGACAGCTGAAATGCTGGAAAAAAGAGGCAAAAACGGGCGCAACGCAAACAGGTTTGTAAACATTGCCTTCTCAGGGACGTGGCATGAAAAAAGAGCAGGCAAGCTGGTTCCAAAGCCGGATCAACCAAGAAGAGGCCAGATTTTGGCTTATAGAAAATACTTGTCCCATGACAAGATTGGCATGGATCCGGAAACCATTATCAAACAAGAAATGCCGACCGTCCTTGTTGATATCATCAGCTCCGGAAGGTCCATAACGTCTTTCTTGAGTCTCCTGTTGAATTGGGCCGAAGAATTAGGGTTGCGCGATGCGTTGAAGGAAAAGATCATTATAGGCGTCTTGCAGGATCCTCTTTCTGAGCCGATGCCGGAATTCCTTGGATTTAATGCGGTTGTTCTGGAAGCAGATCTTGAGCTGTTGGATAATTTGGCCGATGACAGCGATATTTTTGGTGACAGTCCAGGAATGCCGTATCCGTATCAGAAATGGGCGAACGAAAAAACAGATCCGCTTAAAGTGAAAATATCCAAAAAGACAAATCTGGCGCGCTTCAGGATCATAGATTATTTGTTTACGAATGTGCTGAAGGAAGCGGAAGCGAAAACTGTCACGGAAGCGTCCGCCGGATCTGTAACCCCAACCAGCTCGCCTCTCGTTTCAGAGCGGGAGGTCCGGAGCATTGAACCGCATTTCGTGCCCTATCGGGATCCTGCCATGATCATTAAAGAAATAGTTGCTGTTGCCGAATCAAAAGTCAAAGTAGTTAAGATCTTTTTGCATTTTGCGGATCCTGCCTTTGAAAGGTTGATGAACTATATTAATCGGCTTTTGGGCAGGGTTGGCGGGTTGTTTGCGGCGGATCAATCACACTTTCAATCACACTTCGGGAGTGTGATTTCACACTCCCGAAGTGTGATTCAGGATGGCGGCCGCCCGGTCGGCGCGGTGGTGGTATCATCGAGTGCGGTGGCGGACTTGACGAATTATAATGATCCGGCTGTGCTCATGTTTTTATTAAGCAAACCCGGAAAGAGGTCTTTTGTGGAAGATGTTTTGGCAAAGGCTTCGAGCCCGTTGAAGGAACAGATCTATGGAAGCCCGGATCGCTATAAGGATTTGATTGAAATCGTGGAAGGGGCCCAATCACACCCCGGGAGTGTGATCAAGGCCGTTCGTGTGCAATCACACTCCCGGGGTGTGATGGGTGTGATACCTTCGCATGACTCAACGAAGTTGCCGCTATGGCACCGGTGGGCCATCTTCGTGTTTGTGAGTTTTGCGCCGGTTTCCGAAGGACAGCCGGAAGGAAACGGAAACGAAGGAACGGCCCGCGGTAAAGGCGAGTCCAGCAAGCGCGGAAGTATGCTTCAATATGCGCGAACGAAAGGAGCTTCCAAGAATAATATTCGCATTGATGTTGTGAGGTCCATCGATACACAAGGGTACCAGCAAGAGATTTTATCCGCGATCATCCGATATCTGCAGGCGTCAAGCAGCCGCATCAAGCGGCACGCCGCTTATCGCTTTGCGGCGAATAAGTCCGTCCAAAACTCCATACCAGCGCAAGGTATCGTCGTGCGTACTCCTGTGTCTAACGATGGAGTACGTAATGTTTTCCTCAAGAATGAATTGAGGAAAAACATACGTCGTGCGTCGTGCGTCGTGCGTGGCATTTCGAACGTTATGGTTCGATGGTCATACAACAAACGCAATACGCAGTACGTCCTTGTTTTCCTAAATCATCAGATGAAACAAGGACAGTACTTGTTTCATCTAAAATATATTTTGGAAAACAAGTACGCAATACGCAGTACGAAACGCTTAGATTTCATGCCAGATGCCATTCGTGCGTACCCATCACACCCCGGGAGTGTGATCAAGGCTATTCGTGCGCCTTTGAATCAGGGTTCAGGGTTCAGGGTTCAGGGTTCAGTAACAAGGGAAAAAATAAATAGGCTGCTACTGCTCAATCTACCGTGGCAGGTTGAGAAAGCAGTTTATGATTCTAATCAAGCAGCCTATTCTATCAGGCCGCTGCGCGTTCTAATCCTATCACTCACTTCTTGGGGGATGATAGGTCTGGGAGGGGTCCCAAGCGCAGCGGCCGAGAACTTCCCCAACTGCTCAGGCGGGGTTTCGGCGGGCATGTCATCGCCGATCCAGGTTCCTTCCCGCAAGATTTTGTTGGTTCAAGACTTTTCTATTGGTAAGGGCCGAAAACAGATGATCCGCACGGCGAAAGAGTTCAAACGGTTTGTCATTGAGGCTGTCGAAAAGTCTGTAGGGGGGATCATGCTTAAGGAATGGATCGAAACGCCGTGTTATGAGCTTTCCCTGAATATGATGGAGCATGGGCGAGGCGGCTTCATCAGGCTCTATATGGTCGAGGCAGAAAGCGGCCTTTTGAGGATCGAGGTTGAGGCCGTCGACCACGGCCCGGGAATCGATGATCCCGATGCGGCGTTGCAGGAAAGTATTGAAGCGCACCAAAAATGGTTTTTATTGTTACCTTATTGCGCCAACCGAAAGGAATTGAGAAAGATCAGAAATCTTGGATTATTGAACATCATCATGCGCCCAGATCAGGTTACCCTCGAATCGAGAGAGAAAAAATGGGAAAAATCCGGCAGCACCTCCTGGGACCTGAGGTTAACGCATACCGGGCCGTCGCAGGTTGCATACGGCACAAGGTTCCTATTAAGCTGGAATGCGGGCGAGGCAAGGGAAACCTCCTTTTTCCGCGCGGGTAAAGCAGGGCTCTCCAGTTCGCCAACGGTCGACAGAGAGCAGGTGCGCCGGGCTTTGATGGGCATCCGCGGGCATATGGTCAACCTCCGGGATATGTGCGCAACCGAAGAGGCCCTCATCAGGGAATTTGAAAGGAGTCCTAATTTCTTACTGTTTGACGATTTGAAATCGAGACTTGCTCAAATAATGTATCAGCTCAATCGAAGCACATCTGATTATCACAGCGGCCGCAGGGTCCTTAGAGAGGCCAATCCTCTTGCCGCCCGGAGGATTCATGGTTATTTTGGAAAAGCGGTAGCAAAACATCACAGATTTTACGGCTTGTACGATAATTTTTCTGTAACAAGCGGTGATCAGGAGACTTGGACAAGACTCTTGGAAGCGATTCAGGCTGTTGAAAGTTTACTGGGCCAGGCCCTCCAGTATATTGACGGCCAGCTCATCGCGCTCGATACTGAGAATGGCCCGTGCAACATCAGCTCGCCGGTGAAAAAGAGTAAAGGGGATTTGTCTACGGATGAGAAAAACCGCAGTGAGCTGCTTAAGGCTCTTTGCCGGTACGTAGAGAAAATCGAGGCGGAATTTCCGGAAGGTGAGGAATGGGAAGATTTGTTTGATCGGCTAATGTCGTTAGAAGGTTCACTTGAAGGAACCTCGGATTGTCTTAAAGAATTGGTAAAGTATGGCGATAAATGGCTGGATGAGACCCAAGTCCTTCTTCAGGTCATCTTGGATGTGCTCAAACGAAGGGAACACATAAATGGGAATAAAGTGATCGAAGGTTTTATCGGTTATCTTCTTAAAGACATATTTGTAAATGTAAGGAAATTATTGGTTCTGAAGGAAACAGGAGAGGAAGCGGGAGAAAAGTCAGAAGAGTTGTCGCCGGCTGAATAAGAAGATCTTGAATTAATTGCCAAGAATTGGGCTTATAACGATATTGCTTTGAAGCTTGGAAAAAGCTGCGCGACCATAAGAGATCAAGCTTCTTTTATAAGACACAAATGGGGGCTTTCAAAAGAGGGAATACAGAAAAGCCGCCTGCTGATAGCCATCTACCAGAAAGGCTTAGCCTGTGATCTTCCTATTGAATTGGAAGATTTAGTTCAACAAGTTCATGCCGAGTTGTACCGAAAGAAGCAGGCGTTATGGCGGGTGTTGGCTGATATTATACAAGGGACTCATTCGAGAAAAGAAATCGCCGCACGCGAAAACGTGTCGGAAATAATAATAAAACATCAGCTTGCTGAGATTAGCCTGATTTTCCAGGCCCGCTGTTCCCGATTCCCGGATTATAAAATGGACTGCTGGTTGGCAGCGGCGATCCTGATTGCGGCGCAAAACAGAGAGGGGCGCGCTCAGGAGAATAAAGACGACAGCCAAAAGGCTGCGCAGCAAGGCGGAGCCCAGGAGATGAAAGAGTTTCGTGAAGGTCAACAACAGCAAACGGGACAAGTCAGGTTAGAAATTCTGACATCTGATGAAAAAGAGACGCTGCAGCTGGTAGCAAGAAATTGGATTCATAAGGACATTGCCAGGAAGTTAGGGAAGAGGGAATCGACGATTATTGGCCTAACACAACGGATACGCCGAAAATTTGGATTCATTGAGAAGGGCAAGGGAAAAAGAGGTGAACTTTTGGCAATGATCTACCGGGAGGGTTTAGTACAAGGGCTTCCTGTAGAACTAGTCAAGTTGGTTTCCCAAATTTCTCGCGAATTGTATCAAAATAAACGGTCGTTATGGAGAGTATTCAATGAGATTGTTCAAGGGGCTTATTCGGTCAATGAGATTGTCACACGCACAAATTTGCTAAAACGCAGGGTCGAATGGCAAACTTCGCAAATTGGTCAAATGTTTAGGAAACGATGTTCCCGATTCCCGGACTTCAGGATGGACTGCTGGTTGGCGGCGGCTATCTTGGCAGCCGCTTTGCGGGAAAATGAGAATGAGCAAGAGGCAAAGGATAACAATTCCAGCTCGCCGGCGGGTGTGGGAAATAAATCGCATTCCCAATCACACTCCCGGGGCGTGTTCCGTTTCTTGATTCCGGACATCTCAAGGATCGCCGCGGAGAGGAACGATTTGGGCTTTTACGATGATCTCCGGCAGGGCAAGGTCCACCATACATTTTATCCGCAGGACGACGCGCTCCTGCAAAAACTGGGGATGAGCCAGGGCGAGTCGGTCTACGGGTTTGCGGGTTTTGTCGGAGAATGGCTGGCGGAATTGCGGCGCCTGGGCGCTCGCGTGACCTACACGGACCTTGATCCGCGGATCGTCCAGTGGGTTGCCAGGTTCCGATGGTCTAGGTTTGCGGCAAAGAAGAGTGTGCTTGCGCGTGCCGTGCGGATCAGTGATCCATTGCAGGAACCTGCAAAGCCCCTGGAATTTGATTGGAGTTTTTCCTATGAACCGATCCCGCTGGAAGGTCTGGAAATACCCATGGTTCTTCTCAGGGCCCTGCTGAACCGGCAGGGATTGCTTTGGGTCTCGCAGCAGGCTGTTCTGCGCAAAGATTTGATCACACGGTTAAGGACTTTTGCTTCGGCCTACGGCCTGCAGGACCGGCTGGTTCAGGAAAAGGCTCAGCCGGCGGCCCTTCCGCAACCGGGGGATATCGATTGCCGCAGCACGAAGTTCCTTGCCCTTTCTTCCAAGGCCAAGTATGGGATCCAACCGGTGCCGGTTCCTTTAGCCGTTATTACCCTGCGGACTAATGGCGTCCTTCTCCGCCGGGCGGAACTCGACCTGGCCGTCCTGGAAGCCTTGTCGTTATTCCGGCGAGGCAGTTGGGAGTCGCTGTCCGCTCGTGTAGGTCAACAACGGGGAAGGGCAATCAATCGGAAAGTGCTGGAAGAGAGCCTGCGGCGCATTACGGCTCTCGCGTTAATGGTACCGGAAGCGTACCGGCGCACTATTTCGATTGCCGCCGCATCGTCCGCTGCCACCGCGAATAATAGGGCCAGCTCGCCAGTACAAAATCAGCGCGACAAGCGCATGGCGCTTGCGTTGAAATATCTGCAGGAAAAAGGCGCTATCACGGTTACGGAATATTCAGCGCTTCTGCGTAGTCATCCCGAGATTCGTATCGTGACCAGGACGCAGAGGATGGCTGATTTACGCATGCTTGCCAGATTGAATGGGGATATTCTCCCGGTGAAGAGCAAGGGCAAGGTAACCTACCGTCTCGATCCCGGGAAAAAGATCACCAGCTCGCCGGTAATTAGCCGAAGATTAACCGGGAAGTCATTGGAACGTTTGCGGGAGATGGCCGAAGTCATTCCCGAATTGCATGCGAAACTTGGCCGAAAACCAAATCAATCGGAAGTGGCGGTTCATCTGGTGCGCACACTGCCGGAAGGTCCTGATCAGAAGAAAATCAATACATTTATCAAATGGTGGAACGCGACGGGATTGGATGCGGCTGAGCATGGCATGCAGAAATTCTCCGGATTGGCCGAACAGACGATCGCCAAAGAGTTCTCCTTTGCCGGGTACCGGATGCGCCTGCCGCCGTGGCTGCGCGGGAAAATGCGGATTGTGCAACCTCTGGAGGTCCGCGCACATGCCAAAACTGTAACGATAAAAAGCATTGAGCGAAAAGGCGGTGAAGTCGTCTTGGTTCAAGAAGGGGATAAAATTAGGCTGACATATCGCATGATGAATAGGGCTGTCATGACAAGCGAGATTCGCCCGTCTGAAGATGCGGTCGTGATACAGGTCGGGACAGATCCCTGTTTTCTCGCCGTGCGCGATGCTTTAAGCAACATACCGTTTCGACCTTCGGCCAAGCGCGCGAGTGAGCTTCTCAAGCGGCTCAAGGAATACGGCATACGCAAACGCGCCACCAACAGGAACATCAGCTTTGCCGGCTGCCACCTGATGCTGCCGAGTTACTACAGGTATCACCCGGAGAGGATCATGACCCTGCGTGATGCCGATATCCATTCAACACGCGTCGCGCTGATCGATTCGAAAAATGGCCAAAACTACGTTATTTTTGAATATAAAGGCGGTGAAGTATATACGGCGGCATCGTCCAAACCTCTGCTCCGAAACCATGCCTATCGGGGCTCCGATAGAAATAAAGTTCAGTGGACGTATGACCTAAGCGCCTGTGATGACTTCCGCGCGTTTGACGAGGCCTTGAACAAGCTTGACCGGCCGACAGAACTTAATCGGTGGAATTCAATGAGTAATGTGGGTATATTACTCGGGCATTTCGCCTTTTGGACCGATGAGGACGTAGAAGTCATTGACATCCAGACACAGCGCGCCCGTTACACCAGAGATGATGCCACGCGCTATCCGCTCACGCTCCGCTTCGGGCCATTAAAGGACAGGCAGATCGTCATACGCTCGTATCAGGGAGACAACGACCGTTTTGTCATCGACGGGCTTTCATGGGCCGATGGCGCGCCATTAATCCTCGATGGCAAATACTTTAACCTGAGCGTCGTGATGGAACTGGTTCGCAGTGACGCAGCCAACGGTTTACTGACCGCGACCGAGACACTACTCGAGTTCTTTACGTTTCCCGAGGATTCAGAACTGTCAAATGGCCGGCAGCGTCGGGTCAACGGGTATGTCCTGAATACGGCAACGAAGGCGCTTTATCCTGGCAGGCGAATTCCGGTCAATCGCCTGCTGACAGCCGGGCTTACTATCGTTCAAATCCCGAATAGCAGTGAAACTGAAAGAGGCAACAAATCACCGGCCAAACAGGATGAGGCTAAAAACAAAAAAGATGCGTCCAGCCCGGTGAGGGAAAGAAGACAGCACAGGATTCACATGGTTACGCACTTGGACAGGGGTGCCGTTTCTGCAGAGTTTAAAATTGGCGAGACGGTGAGGATGCTCGACCCGTCAAAGCAGTCATGGGGGGCAGGGACAGTTACTCGCCAGTATAAAGATCCACAGATGAACGAAAAGGTCATTGAAGTTGAGTTCCCAGGCAGGCCTGCTGTTACAGTTCTTCTCCATGCGGCAAAGACGCTTCTGAGGCGTGAGGCAACCGCCGGTTTGGAAACGAAAGCTGCGTATATGCCCCCAGCAAAGCCGGAAATGCCGCTGAAGATATACCGTCAGGCAATTAAGAAAATGATCGATGACATCGAGAAGGATATGAAAGCCGCTTTTGGAGGCGACGGTGACATTGGCAAGATCGAGAAGAACGCTCGTGTTGTTCGAAGGAAAAAACACACAACCAGCTCGCCCCTCATCCGAGCCGTCGGTCGATTTTCTTCGGGGATGATCCCGAGTGGTTATCAAAAGATCAGCCGCCGCGAAGGATCAAGAAGAGTCCTCAGGACGGCCTCACCTCGCCGAAGGCGGGCGAGCTCGCCGGTTCTTACCCGTCGGGAATTTGCCAGATCCCTGCCGGCCGTGATAGCGGCGGCAACTGAAATAGCGCCGGAATTTGCGTTGGGCCAGTCCGGGCGATACGCGCAAAGGGAACTTTTTGGCCCTGATGTCTTGGCTGAAGGGATTCCTGATTTGATCACTATCGATTACGGCGTTGTGAAGGAAATATTGCGCAAATTGAAGATCCCTGAAAAGGCGATCGGGAATGCCCTTGTGGAATTCAGGAATTGTTTTTCATCAGTATCAAGACAAGAGATGCTCCTTCGGTTTCAAGTGAACCCTATTTCCAGTGCCCAGGATTTCAGGCAGGCCATAAAACAACCGTCAAAAATCCAATATGAGAAAGCGGTCCGGGCGCTGGAGGGATTATCCAAATTTGTCCAGTGGCGCCTCGGGACCACGGCCGGCTGGAGATTCATGAGGTCTTTAGTGACGGCCTTTGACAAGGATATCTTTAAGACCATCAGGAATAAGGATTTCAGCCGGGAAGAGTTCGCGCAAATTAGGGCGATCTTAGAGAAAACAGATTTCTATTCTGTCGATCAGCTGCCGTGCCAGGAAAAAGAATTAAAGGGCTTTTTGAGCGATGATTGGCTGCTTGATTGCAACATCATTCATCAGGCCGCCTTGGTCGCCTTTCTGTACTTTTTGGCCCCGGAATTCGACCGGGTCTACGCCCTCACCACCAGCAATCATGCCTATCTCAGCGTAGATCTTCCTGATGAATCGAACGCGATATGGGTCGATATGAGCAAAAAGATTGTCTGTTTGATTAAGCTTTCTGATTATCTGCATTCTAAAACGTTTTCTGTCTTTAGAAGGAGGGACCCGGCCTTATACCGTGAACTTAACGCCATCATTAAGGCGCAAGACGGCACGAAATTCACATCAGAACAGCTTGAGATGATTAACGATTTTTACCAATCCTCGACTGGGTTTGCGGCGAGCTTTTTGAATGACATCGCCTCCGTGTATTCGTTCTTGGGGGAGGAAGAGAAAGCCCTGGGATATTTAAAACAGGCCATCCAGGCTGACCCGAATTACTATAAGGCCTATTTAAATATAGGGTCAAGGTACATGCTGCGTATCAAAGATGCGCGGGACACGGACAATATCTTCGAAGCTGAAAAGTATCTGAGCAGGGCGGTGGAGCTTGTTCCGGCCGACTACATGCCCCATTATCGCTTAAGTCTGCTTTACTATCGTGCTAGAAGGCCGGAGAGAATGGAACGTCACTTAAGAGAGGCGGTCCGTATCAATCCCTACCATGCCGAGTCGTTTTACAACTTAGGCATTGTGTTTTACATGTATTCCGTCATTTCCGAATGTGACAAGGAACAGAATTTGAGGCAGGCCGTCGGATTTTGGCGGAAGGCGCTCGAGCTTGATCCGTCATTGAAAGACCTCATTGTCAAAGAACCAACCCTGCCCGAAGGACTAAAAGACAGGATATTGACGGCAAAGGCTTTAGCCGGCTCTTCGCCGATACGAACCGATGAATCACACTCCCGGGGTGTGATTTTGATCACACCCCGGGAGTGTGATTTCAGGTCACACCCCGGGAGTGTGATTGGTTCTGCAAGCTCCCCAGTAAAAATTTATGATGACAATAATAGGATTGCAGGCATACGCAGCGGCGAGGAAAGATATTATGTCCGGCTTGCCGCCCCCGACGGATACGAATTATACGCAAAAATCCTTTCTGACATAGCCATACAGGAAGAGGCAAACAACTTCTCAGGCGATCAAAAAGAATTTTCTTTTTGGGCCACTTCCCTCATATTCAAGAAATTTGTTGATTCCCTGAGAAATAGCGCCGAAAGAAGCGACATAGGAGCCGTCTTTTTGCTCACCGATGAGGCTGAAGAAAATATCAAAGGCGCGATTTTGTTGTACAAGCGGACACTATTGCCGGACTTGGGACTGGAAGGCGTCGAGGGAATGGTGGCCATAAGGACAGAATGTCAGGGCAAAGGCGTCGGCACTGTATTTATAGAGGCAGCATTAGATTGGATGAGGCAGCAGGGCCACCATGTATTCGTCGCGCGGATTCACGAAGATAATGAGATGGCTTTACGGCATTTTCAAAGAGTCGCTGAATATTTCCGCACTGAAATTGAGGAAGTCCCCGCAAGGCAAATGAACTGGAGCCTATGTAATGCTTATATAATGCGCTTACCTGAAGTGGGTTCAAGCCCAATCCAATCACACTCCCGGGGTGTGATTGCCCCAAGCAAGAATCCAAGCTCACCAATAGAATTAGAACAGACGCTTGATCCTGACGGGTTGGATCAAAAGGTTGCCGAAATCAAACATGTTCTTGAGAATGAAACGGGCGAAGAGGCTATTTATACGGCGTCACGCCGCCTTAGAAAAGGCATTTTCCTGCGGGCGGACATCGATGAGATGTTTGCCATTTTTAAGGCGATCCGTTTGTCTGGGAATCAACAGCTACTGGACCTCGGCGGCGGGATTGGGGATGTTGTTTTTACGGCATCAGCCTTTGGCGCGATGGGCACTTCGGTAGAGTTTGATCCCCTTTTGGCGTTGATCAGTGAGACCGTCAAGACCAAATTGACGCTTTCTTGCAGTAACGTTTCGCGTGTTAACTTTATCCATGGGGATTTCTTCGACATAAATTTAGGAAAATTTGATGTGATCACCTATCACATGTATGGCACCTATCAGCAGGAACGCTTATTGCGGAAGGTGGCCCGTGAACTCAAGACGGCCGGGCTGTTCATTCCTTTTGGCGTGACGATTGAGGATTTGCGCAATCCGTCCGTGTTCTTTGGATTGGTGCCGCGCGGGATTCCAGGGCTTCCTCAGGGCAGCATGGCTTTGGCCCGCGACTCTGCGACGCAGGATCATGACGGTTCTTCAGAAGACGGCTATAAGGGCCGATATATCAGCTCGCCGATTGAACCGAAATCACACTCCCGGGGTGTGATTTTGATCACACCCCGGGAGTGTGATTTCAGGTCACACCCCGGGAGTGTGATGGTTTTTGTCAAGGACGGGTATTTGGTTTCAGAACTGATCCACGGCCCGCCGGAGGAGTTTGGTTCCGGCTTCTTCCTTTCTCTAATATATGCATCATCCATTTCTTCCGATTTAGCAAATCTGAACAATTCAATATCCATTTACACGAAAACAAATAGGCTGCTACTGCTCATCCATCCGTGGCTGGTTGAGAAAGCAGTTTATGATTCTGATCAGGCAGCCTATTCTTTCAGGCCGCTGCGCGGAATTCTATCATCTTCTACCGTGGCAGGAGATTTTGATGGAAAACTTTCAAGCGCAGCGGCCTATGGTACATATCCCAGCCGCGTAAGCGGGGTTGGGACCGCCAGCTCGCCCCTCGATTCTGCAGGAACACGAGAGAATCTCGGGACGGCCTCGTCCGCACCCCAGCGGAAAACAAAGGGGTACGAGACGGGCTCGCCGGCGGAACAGAGAACCGACCCCATTTCGTCTTCTCGCAGAAAATTCATGGGCGCGGTCCTTGGCGTGGGCGCTGCGGCGTATGCCGGTTGCCGGTCGCGGCCGAAGGCGGCAGGGCTTTTCGGCACCTTCAGGCAGTTCATGCAGGAAGCGATGTATAATCCGCACTTCGGTTATTACATGAAAAAACCGGGCTTTTCAGATGAGAAGGGTGAGGGTGATTATTCCCCGATAAACAAGGCGCTTGCGTCTCAGTACGCTTGGGCTATCGCAGAGCACGTCTTTATCGTCTACTACTCGATGCTTGATGCGGGCATGATCACTTCCCGCGAGCCGATATACCTGATTGAACCCGGCGCCGGAGACGGGAAGGGGACGAAGCGCGTCCTTGAGGTCATAGAACAAAAAGCAGGCACTGATAGGGCGTGGTGGAATCTCTGGAATGCCGTGCGCGCCGTTACCCTGGACATATCTCCTGATTTAGTACGGCAGCAGGCAGCCGCCAATATGAAGTATCAAAACAGGTTCCGACCCTATATCTGCGATGTTACCAAGCTTGCCGACCGGCGGAATATCCCTGAGGACCTGCGCGGCAAACACCCGAAAGGCATTGTCAGGACCTGCGATGTGCTCGATTCATTCCCGCCGGACAAAATCCTCATCAGCCGTAAGGGTGTGGCTATGGGATATGTGTTGCCCCATGTCGACGCCGGTCTGCTGTGGAAATTTAAAAGAGGCGGGCTGCTCAATCTGGGGCAATATATGTACTCAAGCAGGGAGTTGGAAGATATGAAGAAGTTCGGCCGCCTGGGGAGAGACAGGGTGTGCCTGGCCTGGGAAGGCTTCATCAGGATGAGAGAAGCCCTGGAGCTTTTGGGCGACGAGAATTTGATTCAGGAATTTAACAATGCCTTTGCCTGTAGTGAAGGGTATTTTGATGAAGGGGTGTATCCGGAGCTGGTGGCCCACGTCCTTCAAAATATAGATGATGTCAGCATAGCCTTGGCCTGCGGTAATAGGGACAATGACCATCTGGTCACTTTTGCCAATCCAGATATTTCGGCGTACCTGCGCGGGGTAGGCAATTTAATTAACGCAGGAGATATTATTACTTTTGAAGTTGGGTTCGGCGCAAAATATTGGTCGGAAAATCTTGGGATTGAGCCCCTGGTGGTTATCCGAAACAGGGGCAGGGAGACAATGAACCCGTACTTATTCCCGGGCAGGCAGATGATTGCCGTAGGCGTTAATTTCAAAGCCCTTGCCAATGCGGGGAACGCCTTAGGGTGGAGGCCTCTTCTTTACGCCGGGCAGCTGGATTATGTGATGGCCTGCAGGAATATCAACGGTTGGACGGCTGCCCTGCCGCCGTATTATGAGCCGTACCGGGACTGGTATCTGCAACATTTTAACAATGACTCTCTCAACGTCCTCGTTCAGAGGAAGGGTAAATTTTGGCATATGCCCACCGTTGCGCAACAGTCTCTTGAATATGATCCGGAACTCGTCAGTCCGGAAACGCGCGAACGGGCGGAAGCGATTAAGCGCTCGCTGGGCAGGGTATTGGAAAGACAGGCCAGCTCGCCGGCCGCTTTGGCCCGTGGTCAGGCCCTGGCTGATTCGAGGCGGCCGAGCCTGTTTTCAACGGAATCAAACCGTTTGTCTACGCGCAATTCAAATCGTGTCATTCTTTCTAAAGTCCGTGCCAGGTTTATGCGAATGCCTTCAACCGTGACTTTCAAAATGGACACGTCGTTTTTCAGACCGGACACGTCATTACGGACTATATCCAGTCCTTCTCCGAAAACGCGAAAATCCGAACGCAGTTCTTCGATCAATACGCCAACTTGGGTCCCGGAAAAAACATCGTCCTTAGGTGAGTTGTTACCATCGTTGTTTTTCATCATTGCGAATTCTCCTTTTGCTGCGGTTTTAAGGCGGGGGATCCTTCGAGGGAATGAAGGGATTATAGGGTTGACAGCCGAATCTGTCAAGGGCGAAAATGCGGGGGCTATTGCATGGGGGGACAAGAGGCACGAGGTAGGGAGTGAGATGGCACAATGCGATGCGTCCAGCTCGCCGGTGAAAAATATTGACAAACTTCGGCGCGCAGAAATTACAGCCCAGAATGCCCGGAATCTGCGGATCATGGACGGAAACCTCAAGGCGATTTATCCGTCTCTTATCCGGCGAGAAGAGGAAGCATTTGTTAAAGTTCAAGAAACGAGCCTGGCCCCGGGATCTCTCTATATCACGCAACCCAGGCTGTCTTCTTTGGATTTTATTGAATATCGCCGGCAAGGGTTAAAGACCGGCCTGCCCTGGCGGGCGATTGTGATCCAGTCAACAGACACGCAAGACATATTTCGGGGAAAGATGTTTGTCCTTTATGGCCATCATTTGGCTTATGCCGCTGCCTTACCGGATATGAAGATGAGTGTTCCGGCCTATCTTTTGACTGTACCTTCGGAAATAATCGGGCAGTACGCGGCGGCCATTTCCAGAGTTTTCTCAGGAAGGTTCTTGCGTATTCCCGAGATCCCGGTAATACCTATGGAAGAACGCAGGTTATATGTTCAACCGCGGGCGATTATTGAAGAAATAATGTCTCTCATTGAAAATCATGACAAAAGAAGGGAAACATTGATTCCTTTTATCAGAGGGATCGATCAGCCGGGAGAATATTTGATGGCTTACGTTGATATCCGTCATGCCCTGCCCGGTATTAAGCGGGTTTTAAGTCAAGAAAAGAAACCCTATCAAGCCTGGCGCATGGGAGACTCACGGTTGAAGCTTGTCCACAAGAATGAACGGCCGGTCACTATGGAAACCCTGATGTCCAGCTCGCCGATTTTAAAGAAAATCGGCGTATGTTTTTCCTTTGATGTCAGAGGAAAACATTACGTACTCCAACGGGAAACGAAGGGGTACGAAGCCTCGTCCGCACCCCAGCGGAAAACAAAGGGGTACGAGGCGGGCTCGCCGGCGGAGGCTGGAAAAAAGCGCGGACGTTCGGATGCGGCCAGCAGTCCCGTTAATAAATACAGTGAACTTGATGAACGGCTGACAGCTTTGATAGATACCATCACCGGGCCGGACTATGGCCCGAAGCGCATACAAGTCATGAACTTTTTAGAGTTAGTTTCCTGGAATAGCGCCAGGGCCGATTTCTTTCTTCGCTTTTTCAAAATAAGCAACGTGCATCATCCTCGATTTTTCGATACTTTGCATTTCCTGGCTCTGCGTTGGATGAATCCGGATCCGTCCGGAAAAGAGGACCTTAAAACTTATTTTCTTGAAGAAAGGAACAGGCTTATTAGAGAGCTTGCCGAGTCAGAAAACGGACAGGCACAAGGCGCAGATATCCCGGAAGTAGGAATGATGTCCGGTCATCTTTTCAGGCTGAGTATCAATTTACGTGAACACAGAATAAAGATCCGTCAATTGAATTATCTATTGCGCGCCTTCTTAAGCGATAAGGTGCTGGAAACATTGCATGTGTTCGAGGGATTGCATGGCGCGGTCATCCAAAGCAAACAGGGAGGACAGTATGAAATAGATTTTTCGCAGAATCCGGCGACGTTAGCTCAGGCGCTCGCATGTCATTTAAAGATAGAGATCCTCAGCAACGGGGGGGGATCTGAACGAAGGGAGATCAGGGATATCCCGCAGGAGCAATTGAGTGAAGAGATCGTCAGGCTGATCAATGATCTCGCTCAGGAGATAACAGAGCATCACTGGATCCTGTTTTTTAAAGAGGTAAAAACAGGAACAAAAGAGAAGATCCCCGGAGTTTTTGCATACGGCAATATTAGCGAACGAGGCGGCGTAATCATAGAAATGGTCAACCTCCTTAGGCTGAACGATAAGGGGGTCATGTCGGGTCTATTCGCGGAAATAGGCAAGAGACTACAGGCCGGCAATAAGCCGACCGCTGTGGCGGCGATGCTCAAAGAGCTGACTACGCTCGCCGAACTGGCTCTGTGCGCCGTTGAGGTATCTAAGGAAGATTACCAGCACGAGATTTCCATAGCAAGAGAGGTGTTAAAAAAGAATCTTGCTAAATATATCGAGGCATCTCGTGTCCAGTTAAGCAGTCAGGAATTAATCCCGGAAAGGCAGGCAATCATTGATGAGATCATGCCGGAGTTATGCGTTATTTTTAAGGAATATTCGTTGAATCGGGACGTCTTGGAGGAACTTTTATGGGGCCATATTTATAAGAAAATGGGGCTGGCAGATATAACGCTGCGGGTCGTCGATGGCCAGCTTTATCTATTCGGCCATTTCGGTCAACCTGGAGATAACGACGATTGGATAAGGGGGTTTGTCAGCCGCGTGCCTCAACCCCTGATTGAGGCGCGGGTCGCCGGGCTCTCTAAGATCAATGTTTCCCTTAATATTAAATTGAATGATCCGGACCGCATAAGGGAATGGATTAATTCCGAACCTAATAAGCATTTAGTCAAGTGCAGCTTGGGAAAGACGGTCCGGGACCCCTTCGGGGCATTCTCTCAGATCAAGGGCGCTGTGTATGATTACGATGTCGTACGATTGCATGGCCCACAGGGAGAGGAATTCTCCGTGCTTGCCTTTTCAGCGATGGGGCCGGGATTTTTCAATAACCGGCTGGAGACATGGGCAGTCATCGATGGCGACGGCAAGTTCATGGTCTTGGAAGAAGTAACGACGACGACAGGAAATTTCCTTTTTTATCGGCAAGTCGAATCCTCGTTGAATATAGCTCAGGGGCTTAAATGTATCAGTATCGGTAACCCTTATGTCATGTTTTCGGTTACTTACTCAGAAGGTTCCAGCTCGCCGGTGAAAAAGCAAACAGCGCCCTCAATTTCAACCGATATGGAAGGATGCAGGGTGCCGTCCATGGAGCAATTGTTAAAATACGCAAGGGGGATTGACCAAAGATTAGCGGCTTATCCGAAAAGGGAAAGTATTTTGGAGGCCGTGAACAATATCAAAATAGAAATAGCCGTTCTGGCAGAGAAGTTAAGCCAATATCAGCAAAGCCATACGGGGATATTCGGATATCTTGGATTAAAAGAAAATCTTGTGGCCCTCCAGCGCGCGTGTCGTATGGCGGAGGTTCCCATCTCGGTGAGAGCCATTGACCTGCAAGAGATCCGGGAGACTTTAAGAAGCCTGAGCGTAAGATTAAACAGCGGGGAGCGCGGGGTTTTCAACCGGACCATTGTGGAATGTATACCTGACCTGCCGGCATTAGAAATGTTAACATTCGCAGGCGTCCGGACGATGGCTGATCTGATGAGATGGCTTTACGCGCCTACGGCGATTTCCGGACTGGATCCTTCGGCTGTGGTGGAAATCCGCAAGAAACTCTACGCGGTTCCTTTTCGCAATAGGTTGCTTCAGGCTTTAGCTGCCCAGTGGAGCCTCAAGCAGGTTGCGCAAGCTTTAGGAGTTTATCCAAAAATACTGAAGGAATGGAACATTGAGCCCAGATCTTACCGATACGGCCTTCTGGCGAAGAAAGAGATCCTCGCTGAGAAGATGCAAATCCTTTATCCTCAAGTGAAGTCTTTCGAGCGGGCGGATTGGGAAGAATTGGGAGGGGCGTTTAAGAATGCCGTTGATCAAGCCCAGCAACTCTATCGTGATAACAATGGGAGATGGCCTGCCGCGTTGAGAAGGGCGGGTTTACCGAAACAAAGAGGTCTTGTGTTCGGGAAAGAGGCAATCCTCAACGCCGTTAATGAAGGGCTTTCAGTGATCGGGAAGAGTTCCGAAACATGGTCCCGTCATAAAGAATATGGAAAATGGTTCTGGCGGGCTGTCGCGCGTTTTGGGTCTTGGCCTGCCGCTCTTAAAGAATTGGATCAGGGACCGCTCAGACGGAGGACGGCGCCTAAAGAGGGATGGACGAAAACAAATATCATAAGAGAAGCTCTAACGCATCTGCCCGAAGTCCGGTCGCTGTCTTCGCGCGTTTGGTTCCAGTGGCACGGGGGTATATATAAGGGAATGTTTGAGGCCGCAAAACGGGAGTTTGGCTCCTGGCCGAATATGGTCACGAAAGTGAAACGCCTTGCTGTCCTCCGAGGGACTGACCTATCTGCCTACGAGATGTATCGCCCGCAACGGAATAGTGTACGCAATGGTTTGGACCTGAAACCGGAACAAGAAGACCTTCGGGGCAATGGCAAGGCCGTTTCTTTGTCGGCCGGCGCGATCCAATTGAACAAAACAGGAAAAGAGATCTATGATTGGGCTGTAAGAAGGGGAGCGAAAAGTAGAGCAATGATCTATACCGGCAGGAAGATCGCCAAAATATTAGGGCTGAAGCCGCGTTCAGTGAGTTATAACCTTCCCAAGGTTAACCAAGTCCTGAGGGCGAGAGGAAATATGCTTATTAAAACCAAATACAATAAAAAGAAGAAGCCGGTCAGGGACCCTGAAACAAAACTTTATAACTGGGCCTTAATAAGAACAGCAAAACAGAAAAAGACTGTATGGTACCTAAAAGACCTTGCCCGGGCAACGGATTTATCTGTGTATTCATTAAGGACCTATCTTCCTGCCATTAACGCCCGACTAAAGAAAGAAGGACAAACACTTATCAGGATACGGTCGGATCAATATAAAAAACGAACGCTTAACCCGCGGGAAATACTTTATGCTTGGGCCGCCGGCAGGGACCCTTTGCAGGCTGAGCAAAAATTAAAACAAACGCAGATCGCTTCATTAGCGGGCATAAGCCAATCGGCTGTTTCCAAATATCTTTACGAGGTTAACCAGCAGTTAAGAAAAGAAGGGAAGCCGTTGATACAGATGGAGTCGGGAGAACTCCGGGAAAGGATCTCGAGGAAGAAAATTGGATTGGCAGATATCTTAAGGGTTATCGAGAACGGCGAAGAACGTAAGGTCTTTCTGGCGAAGGGGCAAACCATAGAAGCCATTGCCATCGAGCGGAACATGCTGCCCCGGCAAGTCGTTGGATATATGCGAAGCAGTGTCCGCCTCTTGGAGATCAACCTTTCTTTGACCCCTGAGGCTGCGGAGCAGATTTATTCTCTTGCCAGGGAAGAATATCAGGAAAAGTATGCGGGGGAAAAAGACGGAGAATCTGATGACAAGACCAGCTCGCCCCTCGATTCTGCGGGAACACGAAAGAATCTCGGGACGGCCTCGCCTCGCCGAAGGCGGGCGGGCCCGCCGGCGGACAACAGAAAATCGTCCGCACGGGACCGGGCTTTGTTTGAAAGCTTGGAAACGACGCTAGCGGGGATCACAAGGACGGACTTCTTATCGGCGTTTGATCTCAACGTTACTTTCCCGGCCGGGAAGAGATCGGAAAGCCGCTTTCTGTTCAGATTGGAGAATGGCTGTATAGAAGAAGGGTTTATCGATTACGAAAGATCGCGAGATAACAGGAAGAATGTTATTTATCTGGTTGATCAGGGCGGCATTGACATGTCAACTGTCTTGGCTGTTAGCGTAGTGGATATGGAGCCTGCAGAGCTCGATTATTTTGTAAATGCAGTTCCGTTTATCCTGAGCAATGAAACGGAGAGCGAGGTGACTATTCACGCATTAAGGAGAAGAGCCTCTGATGGCCGCGATGTCCATATCGGCGTGGCCGGTTGGTTTAACCTGAATCTCATTTTTGCCCGCCAGTCCGATTATGGCATCTTCGTTGACCGCAACGGCTGGCTGATCGACTTTTTTAAGGAGATGCAGCGGATGCCCTGGCCGCGGGCGCGGCAGGATTTTGTTACAATGGTCAAATATTTTCTTAATTCACGGCGCAGCAGGGGCAAATATGTCAGCGAGGACTTCAAATTGATAGCGGCAGATGACGGCAAAACCGTTTATGACAAAGAATTGGAGAGGCCCGACAGTTGGCTGGGGAGCGACGAATCCTATGACTATATTAACCGGATGTTTAGTGAGGACCGATTGTTCTTTCTGCGGGCGGATTTACGCGACACCGCACTATTTCAAGCTCTTGGCGAATGGTTGATAGCCGAGGGGCTTAAGGCAGAAACGATATATCTTTCCAATGTGCACCAGTATCTGTCGCGAGATGGAGATGAAGACACGTTGTTGAACCGCTCTTCGGCATATGTCGCCAATAGTAAAACGATTTTCATAGAATCTTACATGTTTGGGCTGACATTTATGGATTGTGAAATTAAACAGTTTATTTATCCGGCGGGCGAGTACAAGCGTTTATCCGGCCTGCCGCTGTTCGGCGATAGGGAAATGGGTCAGGACTTGTCCCGCAAAGAAGCGCTTGACGCTAACTTATCGGCCCGCTCTGCGGGATCGTTCGGGACTTCCTCACAGACAGGAAAGAAGGGGCTTGCCAGCTCGCCGGTTAATGATACCGTTAAACATTTTGATGAGTTGTTGCGGCGGGGGGAGAATTCCGGTTGGTTAGATGTGAATGCTGTTGTTTGGCCCTTGGAAGTCATCACCGATCAGACAGGGCAATGCGTTGTTAGCTTTACAAGGAATGACCAGGGCCATATTTGGGGGGAGACGCCTTTAAGGGGAGGGAAAATGGATATGGAGGGAGATGGATACTATGGCTTGGGACATCGCTTTATCAAAGAAGGGCCGATTGAGAACGATATACTGGCCACCGTCAATGTTAGGAGGAAAAATCATTATATCAAGATTGAGGCTGATGGACAGATGGACTTAAGGATTAGGTATTCTACTACCGGAACATCTTCAGGAAAACTTGCCGAATTAACTTCAGGGCAAATAGAGCGTATTGTCCTTGGGATAAGATCAAGATTTACGGCCAATCCAATGGTTATCAATATTTTTAGGCAATATCTGTCCGGCTCCTTATCTGTGAAGTCGATAACACAGTGCTTAAAATTGCATCAATTTGAATTAAATCAGAATGAAAAAGGCCTCATTAAGTTCCTGTTATCCTTGCCGCTTGCAGGAAAGCATAATATCCCAATTGAGTTGGCAGGAGAGTTGATACAGATGTATGGGGATAAGGATCAGAATGATTTTGTCGAACTGATACTTATGTCAAAGCTTCCCATTGAGAAGTTTTCCAGGATTCAAGAGGCCTATGATCCTGATGTTATATCTATTTTACAGAGGTTAAACGAGGTGATGGATATTGTGGAAGGAAAACAGGTTAGGACATCAAGGGCTGGGATGTACCCCTCCTGCAGAACATTCTTAAATGCTTTGAGGCATCCGAAATTAGACGGGGGTTCCAAAGACTTAATTGAGGATTTCCTTTGTGGTGACTGGAGTATGGATTCAGTCATTTTTGAGTTTCTCTCTGTTTCACCAGCATATTTAATAGATAAAGTGCTCTATGAACATTCCGATATTACTCGTTTCAGGAAAGAACGCATGAACATAGAGGGAAAGGTCGAGTTTATGTTCAAGACGCTCTTGTTCATGTTTGAATATTTTCGGGATATACCCGGGCTTCTTTTAAAATACAATCCTTGTTCTTTCATCGTCGATAATTGGGATTTATTTCTCAAGGCGCCGGAGTTGGTTAAACATCAATTAATCCTCGCGGCTACAGATCATAAGGGGAATCTTAAACATTCAGAGGGGTATCATAGCAAATTCGCCGTTTATTATGAGGAAGCGGGCAGTATTTTGGAAGACGCGCAAGTTTTTGCCGCCAGCTCGCCCCTCGTATCTGACGATTCGGCGATGGACACTCGGGGCGAAGCCTCGCCCGTACCCCAGCGGAAAACAAAGGGGGACGAGGCGGGCTCGCCGGCGGAGATCGTTACAGAAAATAACGCAATTGAACGTATACTCAGAGAGAGCACCCTCAATCCCCAAGAGCAGGAAATCGCCATAACACAATTTAACGAGGCGATCAGCCTTCTTCAAGAAGATACAAGCTCCCTTGCCAACGAGGCGCTCAATGGGGCATTGTTCGCTTTGCAGCGGTCTCTTGAGCGCGCCAGCACCATTGTGCGGATTAAGAATCGCAAGGTCCATTTCAGGACTGATCTGTTCCTCATCCCCGTTATGGCCGACATCGGCGCTGAGAACATCAACCGCAATGAACAGCGTCAGGCCTGGGCGTATCTGACCTGCGCGGTGTTTCTGGCGGGGGACTATCCTTTTATGCCTGTTTTGGGGCGGATTAAATTATGGGCTCAGATGAGCAGGCTGCACTTAATAATGCGGCAATATGAAGAGGCCGCGGCGTGGGCCGACAGGGCTCTTAAATTTATTCATCAAGTACAGGCAGCAGTGCAACGGGGAGGCGCGGAGAAAAGGCTCATAACAGAAAGGGCCTGGGAGGAGTTCGGTCTGCATAAAGACCGTAAGAAAACACTTAACGATAACGCGGCCCTGGTTATTTACTTCAAGGTTTTGGCTGAAGGCCGTTATAGTATTCAAAGTCGTCAATACCAAGACGGTTTAACAAAGGTTTTAGCTGGCCTTGCTGTGTACCTGCGTTTGCGTATGCGGATCTGCCAGGGCCCCATTCCGGAAGGTATCCAGGAAGTAAGCCTGGAAGATGTGCTGGGTATTCTCGAATCCGATATTGCCGAGCTCAATAAATATTTTGAGATTGATGATGATTTCCTGGAGCAAGTGCGCGATATGCTTCTGGTCGTCCGCCGATTGCTTATGTGCATTAATAGGTTAGAAGACTCTCGACGCGTATCCATGGCTGTCAACAAGTTTGCGCCTGTATCAAAAACAGGGCCTGGCTCAAGCTCGCCGGTCTCTTTGCCGGGAGAAGAAACTCTGGATCGTAGTATGAAGCGCCTGACGAAAGACGGACGCGTCGCCAAATCCCCTGGCAGGAAAAGAAAAGCCGGCCTTCCCAGTGAAATTGTCCAAGAGATGGTGAAAAATATTATCGAGGAAATATTTAAGAGACATATTGTATCACTTGGTCCGTTTGCCGAGGCTGTCAAGCAGGCTTTGTTTGAATCTCTCGTTCAATTCTCTTCATTGGGCGATGCCGAAATGTTCATCAATGACTTGAGAAATGCACGCAGCGTCAGGACCACTTCCCGCGATCCATTACCGGATAAAGCGTTAGTGGTCCATGAAGGATTGGGCCTTGGCATTATTCAATCGGGGACAGCGAATACCGTGCGGGTAAAATTCGGGTCCGGGCCAGATATGGAGATCAGCCGCGAACATGTTGAGACTTCGAGGACCTGTGCCTCCAAAAAGAAGCGCCCCGTTCATGTCGACAGCTCTTGGGAAAAGATTACGGTCGCGCGCCGGTTCCGGACGAAATCGAGCAGAGCCAGCTCGCCTCTTCGCGAACGGATCATCAAGGAACTCGAGACCGTGGCAGGAAGGAATGTGCCAAAGCAATTGCTGGAAAAGAATATTATATTGCCGGAGGGAATGTGGCTCAGGCCGGGCAACTGGCTCAGGGAACTCGCGAAAACAGATCCATCTTTGGTGCAAGATAGCCTTAATAGAATAAGAAAAAATCTACTTAATAGGGGGGCATGGGGCGGGCACAAATTGGGTATGCATCAATTGGGCGCAACTCATATAAAGCTGGTCCTTCGCAGCAGTGATCTGCAGTTATGGGTTGAAGAGTTAGGCGATAATAGAAATAAGAGCCTACTCCTTTGTGTGATAAAAAGCGCATCTCAGGTGATAATTCTCGATATTTTCGGGCGGATAGGCTTGCATAAGTTAGCCAAGAAGAAAAGGCTCAAAAAACCGATTCAGAACTTTCTCAAGGCACTCAGTAAGGTAATTAATAGTTTATCTTACAGGCAGCCCTCTTGCGGCTTTATCGACGCGATTACCCTTATGAAAAATTTTGCGCGTAACCGCTGGGCTGGGATACGTTACGAAGAAATTGTCCGTATCAGTCGTGTACAGAAACACATTCGGCCTTTTCTGATCCTACCGTTTAGCGTCGCAAGAACCAAACACTACCTTATTGAAAAAGAATTGCTTTTCGCGCCTTCCTGTAAGCAGCCCAAGAACGGTGATATCGTTTTTGATATCTATTCAGACGGCATCATGCACGGGAGGTTTGGCAAATTCGGGGATGATTTCACCGCGCTCTCGCCCAACAGGATCAGCGGCAAAGCCGGGATCAGGGATGCGCAGTTCATCGTAGAGTTGGCCGATGATCTGGTTAAGGCCGCATCCAAGCCCGATGAACCTGCCAGCAGCCCTCTGGAGACGATGATTCCAACGGATGTTACCCTGGGGAATTTCCGGAGTATCTATGATCGTTGCTTGGACATTGCTGCCGGTTATCCCGCTACTAGGGAAGAATTCCTGGCTATGTTGCGCCAATCTTTTGTCCAGGTTCCGCCGGCAGGCATCAGCGAAGAAAGCGCGCGTTCTTATGCCATAGAGGCCGAAGGCATCTACGCGTCGACCATTACCTATTTACGGCAAAGGGGATACTCCCCGAATTCCTTAGGATTTATTGCCCGGGCATTTCCTCTTCCTCTCTTGGTACATACCAATCGTTCAGGCAGGGGCCCGGGCGGGCAGATGCCTTTCTTTTTCCATCCCTTAAGGGTCCAGAACAAGCTTGTTACTAAATATGAGATCACCGGATTTGAAAATGAATCCGATGCGGTTGAAGACATCTGCGTCGCTATCGCGCACGATATCATTGAAGACGCGTCTAAAGGCATCATGAAGCGGTGGGGTGCCCTTGAAGGCATTGAACCCCAGGATAGGGACCTTTATGTTTCCAATGAGGCGGCAAAGCTGATGAAGGATCTGCTGGGTGAGCGGCTGCTGGAGAAAGTAATGCGTCTTACGAAAGTCCCTAAGGGGATTTTCAATAGTCAATCCGTTGAGGAGGCTGAAATATTCTTCATTACGCAACAGGCTGAACAAGGGGAGAGGCTTATTAAGCTGGCTGACTGGGATGATAATTTTGAAGAGACTGATTTTGAGGCCGACCGTGTTTTCTCCTTGGGGTATATACGGACCAGGATCCCGTTAATTATACGCGTTCTTGAGCAAGAAAGACAACGGCTTGATAAACAAGAAAAACCGGTCCCGGCTGACAGGCTTTCGCTATTTGCAGAGTCGGTACGTAAGGCGGTATGCAAAAAAGGTTGGGAGAGGTATTTCGCTGATGAGGCGGCCAGCCGTTATCTTAAGCGGTTAGAGGCTCTCCATGCGGTTTTTCAAGTCAGCAGCTCGCCGGCAACAGAAGAGGCGGTTTTAGAAAGGAATATCAGGACATTGCACAAGATGTGGAATCTTTTGGTTGTGAGGGACGAACGTTTGGCAAAAGAGGCTGAAATAAGAAAGCACATGAGCATAAAGGTTTTAGGCATGCCGGAAAATCATGCTCTCGCCGGAGCCCTGAGGCTTGAAGTATGGGCATCTCCGGGAGGTGTCATCAACGGCCTGGAGGAAGTTGAAATCGTGCCGTATTATCGGGAGTATGAGCAGAGAAAGATACTTTATAAGTGGCGAGCGGTGAACCAGGTGACGGAACAAGATGTCCTGTTTGAGATAATATTGGATTATCCGTTCCTGCGGATTCGCCATCGTCCGGATTACCCGGACCAAGACCGGTTTATCATAGGCAAGTCGGTCAAAGTGTTTAATTTGATTGTCATGAATAGAATCGGCGATTTCTCTAACCTCTCCAGCTCGCCGGCGGGTCCGGCCTACAGCGCGGTGCATCGTCGCTATGAAGATTCTGCCTTTGCCGTCCCAGGTTATTCTTCTAAGGTTATTTACGGAGTGAGCGAAGAAGATAAATATTTGCAGAGAGAGAGCGTCCTCGATTATTTCTCCACACTATTGTCTATGATACAGGACTTTTCAGAAGAAGCGCTGGCTGACTTACGCATGTCCCTTTCCGAACTTATTAACAATAGCATCAAACGCAGTGAAGGCGGGACTGTTATCTACTCCCGAGTTCAAGAATTAAGTGCAACTCTTAGGAAATCTGCTATCCTAAGTGTATGCAAAAACAATACATACAGATAACGCTCCA